>JBDKTA010000070.1 GCA_039680605.1 Planctomycetaceae bacterium
AACAAAAAGCGCCGCCGTGCCAACGCACGACAGCGCCTATGCGGTTTGTCAAGCCCCCTTGTGCCTTTTGCACACATAATTCCCATGCCTAGAGTATAGCATACCGCCGGCCCGCTGTCAATAGGTTTTGCGCCCAATAGCGTGTAATGTTCTTTGATTTCCTGCTACAGGATTTCAACAAGTGTATCGAAAACTGGCCCGAAATTGGCCGTTATGTATATTGACAATTCGCTGAAAATAAATTATAATAGCAGTACACTTAGATGGGGGGGATAAGATGAACAACAGATGAACAACAAAGAGACTGGAAATCCGTACCGCAACCAAGAAGGGGTAAAGCAGCTCACCCTGTACCTGTCGCCGGAATCTCAAGGCGACCTGGACGAAATCAAGGGCTATTACGGCATCAAGAATAACACTGAGGCGATGCGCTTCTTGATCCGCCAAGAGGCCCGCCGACTCCGCCCGCTCGTAGCGGAGTCGAAATGACCGCCATCATCATCCTGGGCATCGCCGCCATACTGAGCGCGCCGGCCATCATCTGGCTCAAGACCCGCCGCCGGCACTATGTCGAAATCAGACCAAAGACAAGGGGAGAGAAATGAAAGAGGCGTTTAAGTCTTTCAACTTTCGAGCTGACACACTGGAAACAATCGGGCAAGTCAACGGCATCCTGGTAGACTATGCCAAGCAGGGGTTTGTCTTGACCGTCCGTCAACTCTATTATCAGCTTGTATCCCGTGGCTACATCCCCAACAACATCCGGTCCTACAAGCGGATCGTCGGGGTTGTGGGGGATGGCCGGCTGGCCGGGATGATCGACTGGGCAATGATAGAGGACAGGGGCCGGGATGTTCTGTACCCGGCACACTGGGACACTGTAGCCGACATCGCCCACGCAGCGGCAGCGCAATTCAGGATCGACCGCTGGCAAAACCAGGGCGTGCATATCGAGGTAATGATTGAGAAAGACGCCCTGGCCGGGGTGCTGCAACCAATCTGCCGGGAACTGGACATCAGGCTCTCGCCCAACCGGGGATATTCCTCACTGAGCGCCCTGTACGAGCACGCCCAACTCATGCAGCAAATGAGCCTGATCAACGGCAAGGATGTACACCTGTTTTACCTGGGCGACCACGACCCGTCAGGGCTGGATATGGACCGGGACATCGCGGATCGACTGAGGATGTTCACCAGCGGCACGCGGATATACTTTGAGCGCCTGGCCTTGACCGAACCGCAGATCGAGGAATACGACCCACCCCCCAACCCCGCCAAGGAATCAGATAGCCGGTTCCTGGCCTACGTCGAGGAGCACGGAGACGAGTCTTGGGAGCTTGACGCCCTTGACCCGGTGCTGCTCAGGGATTTGGTCAAGGACGCCGTTCTGGAGTTGCGCGACGAGGAAGCCTATCAGCGGGTAATGAGCCGCGAGGAGCCAATGAGGGCCGAGTTGGAAGATTTCGCCAATGACTGGGAAGCACGCAACGACGAGGGCGAGATCGAGTATATGCAAGTTGACCTTTAGGCGAAGGGGTGAGAAATGACCGCATCAGAGCTTTTGAGTGAAGGATACCGACCAGGCGCGCCGACGCTAGACGCAGAGGCGATTGACGAAGCGCAGACGCACGGAATGACCTGCCGCAAGTGTGGCGGGTTGGTGCGCTACGAGGGCTGGAGCAAGGTGGGCAGCTATCGCGCCCTTGCCGTCTGCTGCAAGTGCGGGCACGAAGAGGAGTTCTAGTGAGCAAGCATAGCCTGTACCTGGCGCTGTTTGCCCTGAGAAGCAAGGGGAGGATCAGCCGGGCCGCGTTTCTGAAAGCGTGTGCCAGGCTAGACGAAATCAAGGAGAGAGAACGATGAGCGACGAAAAAGCACTGACCACGACAAGTCAAGCAAGCGCCCTGGACGTGTACGGCAGCGGCACGGACATCAAGACCCTGGCAGAGCGGATCAAGCTGTGCCTGCCAAACGGAAACAAGCTCCAGGCCAATGAGGCGCTTGCCCTGGCGCAGTTGGCCGTTGCCTACGAGCTGAACCCGTTTAATGGCGAGGTCTGGTACATCCCCGGTCGCGGCACAATGGTCGGCATCAAGGGGCTCCGCAAGGCCGCCCGCAAGCAGGGCAACTATTGGCCGGCCTTTGACATCATAGGCGAGCAGGAAAAGGCGCAGCTCGGCATCCCCAAGGAGGCGGTCGCCTATCGGTGCAAAATCTACCAAACCGACCTGCTCCGCAAGGCCGCCGAGGCGATCGACCTGCTGACCAGGTCCGGCATGAAAGACGCCTTCGAGGTGTACGCTTACCGGCCGGCCGAGGGCATCGGTTACGGGATACCAAGCGAGGATTCCCGCATGAAGTTGGACCAGCGCGCGCGCAAGCGGGCCGAGGCTGATGCGCTCAAGGTCGCATTCGATCTGCCGTTCGCCTCCGAGGTCGGCAACGGAGATCGGGTCGGCTACGTCGACGCCGAGTGGACGGATGTATCGGACCAACAGCAACCGGGCCAATCCGGTCCCAAGTGGACGCCCGAAGTCGTCAACGCCGGCGAAGAGCCGCCCGCCAAGCCAGAGCCGCCCAGGCCGTCGGCATTCCCGTCCGGCCCGATCCCCTGCGAGCCGTCAAAATTCTTTGCCGCCGTCAACAAGGAAACCAACTTTTACTACCGGAACCTGTCGCACCTGGCCAACGCGCTCAAGGGCGACATCGGCCGCACGGCATGGCCGGCGACGAAAGACGTAGACGCATGGGGCGAGTGCTGGGCCGCTGCCGTCAAGCACGCGGAGAGCAAGCGCCAGGAAAGCGAACCGCCCACCGAACAGCCGCCGCTCGTCGACGACAACGGCGACCTGCTGCCGCCGCTTTAGGAAAGGGGAGAAACGATGGACCTAAACGATTCTGTCAAGTATCTGGCCCAAGCCAGAAAAGAGGCCGCTGACGTAAGGGCGGAGGTTGAGGCCGCCCAGGCCGCACTTGAAGCGACCACGGAATGGACCACGCTGCAAACCGAAAAGGCGCGGCTGGCGCGATACGCACTCGCTGAATCTGAGGCCGATGCCAACCTACGCGAGCTGGCCCGCAGTGTCTATGAAAACAGCGACGGCAATAAGCATCCTCACCCGGCCGTCACCGTCAAGCTATTTGACGTGCTGGTATATGATCCGGGGCAAGCCAAATCCTACGCCATCGCCCATCTGCCCAACGCGCTCAAGCTGGACGCCAGGGCATTTGAGAAGGCGGCCAGGGTGCTCGGCCTTGATTTCGTGACTATCGTTACGGATGCGCGGGCGACCATTGCCACGGACCTTTCGGAGTGGGTAGCATAGGACCATCACCGGGCGGGCGGCTCGGCTTGGCGGCTGGTAGCTGCCCCGCCCGGTTTTGGTAAAGGTGACACATGGCAAACAGAAATCCGGCAGGTGTATGGCACAATCCCGACTGGCTCACAGAGCAGCGCGTGGTGCGCGGCTTGACCACCTACGAGATCGCGGATCTGGCCGGTTGCAGCCGGGCATCGGTGGAGCGCGAATTGCACCGCATTGGCCTGTTGCCCGACCGCGAGCGCAAAGAGCCGCCGCCGGTGGTTGCTGTTCCGGTTGTGGACGATGAGCCGGACGATGAGCCCGAGCCGCCGATGGTGGATTGCCTGGATTGCGACCGGCCCGAAGGCAGCGGCTGCGACGGGTGTGCGCTGGCGTATGAGATGCAGGGCGAGTTGTGGGTGGACGTGCGGGCGGTGCGAGGATAACTGTGGTTATGGGTGCTAAAACGCTCACGCTTGACGAGCGGGCGCGGCGACGCGCCAAGCGCAAAAGCAATCAGGTCAAGAGCAAGTATCCTCTCTTGGCGCAGGCCGGCGTAGTAGAGGACTGGATGACTACCACCGACGAAGCCAGAGAACAGATCGAGCGGTTTGACCAAGCGGCAGCGGAATGGGCCGCGCAACGTGCCAAGAATAGGGAGGATGCCTTACAGTTGGCGGCGGAGCTTCGTGCCCAGGTGGCACAACGGGTGGACGCTGACACGCTGGCCCTATACGACGAACATCTAGCCAGGGTCTACCCGCCAGATTACGAGGTTGGATTCTGGCAGAGAGTACTAGATGGCAAGTTTGACATTCACGACTGGTTAGCTTGCATAGAGAACATCCGGGCATTGGGCAAATCTCATCAAGGGAGCGAATGGAAATGAAAGCTCTGACACTCTGGCAGCCGTGGGCGTCAATGGTCGCCCTGGGCTACAAGACAATCGAAACGCGGTCGTGGGCCACAGATCATCGTGGGCCACTGGCAATCCACGCGGCCAAGGTTATGCCACATGAGGCGGAGTTGGCCTGTTATGAGAACGAGACAATCTACAACATCCTACAGCGCAACGGGCTGACGGTCTGCAACCTGCCACGCGGCTTTGTCATCGCTATCGTAAGGCTGCACACCATCCAGAAAACGGAGGACGCCTTGGCGCTAGGGTTGGTCAACGACGTTAATCTGGCGCTTGGCGACTTTGCGCCCGGTCGCTATGCCTGGACGCTGAACAATATAACGGCAGTAGAGCCGGTGCGGTCCATCGGCGGTCAGCGAATATGGAACTTTGTTGAGCCTGGCGATTAGCACTCATAATCATCATTAACCAGGCGAGAGAGATGACCACAACACAGCCGATCCGATATTTGACAACGTGCGCGAGGTATGCTAGAATGTACCTGTCAGGGGCGAGCGGTTGTTTCTTTTCCAACAGAATACAATGGGCATCAGCCCCGTACCGAATGGCCGCCGCTCCTGACAAGCGAAGGTTTCTCGGTGCGGGGCTTGCTATTTCTGGAGGGTGGACGTTGGCGCACAAACAGACACGCAACGCAAAAAGTCAGGAGTTGGCACGCAAGCGAATTATAAAGGCGCGAGGCGAGAGCTGTGAAGATTGCGGCAGAGATGGCCCCATTGAACTACACCATAAGCAACGAGCAGTCGATGGTGGCACCTTTGCCGATGATAACCTTATTCTATTGTGCTCCTCTTGCCACTTGAAGGCGCATGGACAACAACGACATAGGCGATGGTACGACGACGATCCACGCCTAGCAAGGATGTTAGGCTAACATGAGAACCTGGATCAAACTTTACACCGAGATCCTACGAGACCCAAAGATGGGCAGGCTGACCGATCGGCAAGGATGGACATTCACCCGCTTGCTATTGCTTGCCGGGACCGTTGATGGTGGCACACTTGGCAGCCTTGAAGATATTGCTTGGAGCCTCCGCATACAGCCCGTCGATCTTTCCGACGATCTCGCCGTTTTGTCAGAGTTGGGCATGGTGGAACAAAGCCAAATCGGAGATTGGACCGTTGTGAACTTTGAGAAACGACAAGCCCGGCCACCCAGCGCAGAGCCCGAAGCTGTTACCGAGCGAGTGAAACGGCACCGGGAGAACATGAAACGAGAATGTAACGAGGATGTAACGACCCTGCAACGAGGCGTAACGCCCTCAGATCCAGAAGCAGATCAGATCCAGAGCAGAAGCAGACAAGATACAGAGGCAGAAGCAGACACAGATCAAGCGCCGACCAAAAGCCAGAATCTGCCTGCTGATGCTGCCCTTCGGGCATTGCTTGCCTTGCCTGACATGGATGAGGCCGTCGCCCAAGAGCTGCTAGAACAGCACGAGCCCGGGTACTGCCTGGCCTGGGCGCAATATGCCGCGAGCCAGGGCAAGCTGGAAAACCCGGCCGGGTACTGCGTCAAGGGCATCCGATCCAAGCGTGAGCCGCCGGCGCCCCGCCAGAAATCGCCGCCGAAAAACAAATGGCTGGCACAGATCACGACCGGCCAGTATGCCGACATAATCAGGCATTGAGAGATCATAAATCCTGAAAGGAGATCGAAATGGCACAAGGTCAATTCACAAAAGAGGAAGCACGGGAAACCAAAAAGGCAGTTGAGGAAATGTTCGATGCCCTGCCCAAGAGCAAGCGGTTTGACTTTATCGGGCACCTCAACGACGTGATGCTCTTCCTGGGTGCGGCTGAAAAGGCCGCGCCAGGCGAGATGGTCCAATAACACAATGACCGCCGCCCTGTCCGCCCTGCTCAAAGCCCAAGCGCGCCTATGGCTGCTCACCGAGCAGCTTGACCCGGCGACCGACCCGGCGACGCTGGAACGGCTGGCCGCAGACGTGCGGCAGATCGTGGCCGAGTCCGAAGGGCTACAGGCGGCAGCGGAAGAGCAGCCGCGATTGTTTCCGAGGGAGTGGGTGGGATGACCGAGATGATCAGCTTTGGAGCGGGCGTCAATTCTGTCGCCATGACAATAATGCTGATAGAGCAGGGCTGGCGCGGGCCGGTGGTGTTCGCTGATACTGGCGGAGAGCACCCGGACACCTACTGCTACCTTGAGTATTTCGAGCGCGACTATCTCAAGCCGCGAGGGATGGAGATCACCCGCCTGGCACCTGGCAGTGAATGGCACGAACCGCGCCAGAATTGCAGCCTGTATCAGTTCTGTTTTGACCGGGGCATCATCCCACTGGCTATGACGAAATGGTGTTCTGTAGAATGGAAACAGGAACCGCAACGGCGCTGGCTTGAGGCGCATGGCATAACGACCAGGCTGATCGGTTTTGCCCTGGACGAAAGCAACCGGGTTAAGGACTATCCCGGCCTTAGTTATCCGCTGATCGACGCTGGCATCACTCGCGCCGAATGTGGGCGCATCATTCAGCGGGCAGGGCTGCTTGCGCCCAAGAAATCGGGCTGTTTCTACTGCCCTTCTCAGAGCGTGGCGGCGTGGCGGGCGCTTCATTACGAATACCCGGACCTGTACGAGCAAGCGATCGCGCTTGAGGAAAACGCCACAGCTCGCGCCGGGCAAGTCGTGACATTGGACGCTCACGGTATCAGTTTGCGGCAACACCTAGAACGCCGCTGGCAAGGGCAGATGGAAATGGACCTGTCCGACTGGCTGCCCTGCGCGTGTAGGCTATAGCCATGACGCCCTACTGCCTACGCGATTTTGTGCCAGAATACCGATTCGACCTGACCCGGCGCTGGAGATTCGACTTCGCTGACGTTCGGCGCAAAATAGCGGTCGAGCTGGAGGGTGGAGTCTGGGTGCAGGGCCGCCATGTTCGCGGCAAGGGCTACGAAAACGATTGCCGCAAGTACAACGCCGCGGCGCTGCAAGGCTGGACGGTGCTGCGGTTTACAAGCGGCATGGTGAAGGACGGGACGCTGGAAAAGACGATTGCGGAGGCGCTGAGATGACCCATCGCGGCTTTTGCGCTCACTGTGGCATTTGGAGCGACCGCCTTGACCGGGCCGGCTGGTGCCCGGAGTGCCAGCGCGAATTGGCAGACGGCAAGCGGCGCTGGTACTGGGATGCGCTGCCGATGTTAACGGCGAGGTTGACGAAAGGGGAGGGAGCATGAAAACCACGAAAGCGGAACGCGACGAAATCAGGCGCCAGATTGCCGAGGCCGACAACGCCGGCAACGGCTTGGAGCTGCCGCCGGGTGGGGGGATTCTAGCCGAGGCATTGGATGATCTGGACGAAGCGACAGCAGCACTGCGCGGGCTCTATGGCACCGTCTCAGTCAAGCCGACATGGGAGCGCCAATGGCCGCATATCGCCGCGCTGGTCAAGGCAGTATTGGAGGCAGAATGAAAACACGTTCAGTGAGAATGTCCCTGGTTAACGCTTGCGAGGTTGGAAGTGACTTTGTATATGACTGGCTGTGCTCCCTGTCATACATCGCACTGTATGCCGTCACGAGCATCCTGGTTGCACCAGTCAACGCGGCATACCTGGTATTCAAGCGGCATAAAAGCCTGTGGCTGAAAGAATGACCAGCCTCGACTACCTCAAGCCGCTGTTGATTCAAGCCCTGCGCCACGCCCGCTATTGGATGCGAAAGCATGACGCCGGCACAGCGGCGGGCGGTGTGGCGGATGATGATGGAGGGGGAACGGTGAACACACTACAGATTTGCGGGCTGGCTGTCTCAGTGGCGATCTTTGCCGCAATCGGCCTCGCGTTTATCTTTGGCTCTTGCCGGTTGTCGGGCGATGCCGATGATGAGGCGGATCGGCAGTTGGAGGAGATGCGGAAATGAGCGACGCAATCACCACGACAGCAACCAGGGAGTTAGAAAACCTATGCCCGTCATGCCTGCATTTTCGCGGCGGGATAGTTTGCGCCGCAAATTGCCTGATAGTCTATGCCGGCGAAGTGGTAAAAAGGTGCGGGTGGTATCAGCGGGCGGTGTTCACCTGTCCAAAGTGCGGGACGCCGATACAGTTGAAGCTAGACATGAAAGGCGGGCAGGAATGATGATACCGACTAATGAGCAAGGGGTTGTTGCGCTATTCTCAGAATATGCGGGCGAGCTTGGCTACATCTTCAAGCGTATCCAGGCCGGATGCCCGGATGCCATAATGGAAAAGGACGGAAGCGAAGTCAGGATCGAGTTTGAGTTCAACGCCTTAAACTTCAAGAAACACGGTCACGATCAGGCAAAAGTTGACATGATCGTCTGCTGGAACGATGACTGGCCAGGTAGTCCGATCCCGGTCTTGTCTTTACAGATGTACCTTACCCTTTATCGGGGCAGGGCGCCAAAAGAACCGGCCTGGCTGCGGTTTCTGAATTGGCTACAACTGGTCAAGACTGCAAGGATGGCAAACCTCGTTGCCCTGCAACTTGCTTGTCCTGTTTGCAGTACCGCTATGGCACCACGGACAAAATACGCTGACTGGACATGGGAACACGCAAACGGCGACATACTCCGCAACGGCATCATTTTCCGCACTTGCCCCAAGTGCGGATATACCGAATCCGAGGCGACATTCAGGGAGGATTTAGGCGATGACTAAGGCCAAGTGGTCAACTGTTGCCCTGTGGGGCGTCTATGTCGCCTTACTCCTGGTCCTATTGCCGCACACGGCCTGGGCGTTCAGCCTATTTGAGCCGAAAACCACATTCGGTCAAGTCGTCGGCTGGTTCGCTGCCGTCTCTTTTGAGTTCGCTATCCTGGTCCTGACCCACAAGCTGGCAAGGCATCTTGAGACCGTGCCGAACCGGGGCGACGCCAAGCGCAAGTTTCAGCGGCGATACCTGAACGCCTATGCGGCCGGCCTGGCGGTCGCCATCTCCGTATCGGCCTTTGCCAACGTCGCTCATGCAGTCGAGTTCGGCGGGAAAATGGCGATATTCGCCGGCTGGCCCTGGGGGTTCGTCGTCTATGTCGCTGCCTTCGGTGGTATCCTGCCGCTAACCTCGCTCCTGTTCGCCCGCGTCCTGTCCAACGTCGCAGATACCGAACAGGAAACAGACCCGGAGGTGCTAGACCTTCGGGCCAAACTGAAAGAGGCGAAAGAGACGTTGACAGAGGCTGGGCGCAAAGTGCAAGAGATCGAGCGCCGGGCGCAAAAGGCCGAAACAGAGCTGGCTATCACCGGACGGCTGTTCACTGGCGACAAGCGGGATCGGATCGTCGCCGCACTGGAAACATGGCCAGCCCTGCCATCTTCGGCGGTTGCGATTATCACCAGATCGTCTGCCTCTTATGTTTCGGAGGTTGTCAACGGCAACGGGCACGAGCGGGTGCAAGTACAGGAGGCGCAAGAATGAACGAAGCGTTGCCGCTGCTATGCTCACAGCTTTACGAACGATGGCAAAACCAAATGGTGGAGGCATACCGGCTGGCTGACATCCTACAAGTGGATCGAGATCGGCTCTATACCGACATCATGGCCTGGGTGCAAAGGAACCCGTTTGACTTTGACACCGGACTGCGGATAGTGAAGGCATTTGGACCGCAAGTATTCAGTAAGCAGTATGACAGCATAACGGCCCGCGCATTGGCGGCACAGGAGGCGCAAGGTGCCAATTAGTGTAGCCCTGGTTATCAGATGCGACAAGTGCCAAGCATTCGTCCTGTCGTATGCCAAGAACACGAGGTCAGCGGTAAAGGACGCGCAGCGAGAAGGATGGGAAATCCGCGGGCTAGTATGTCATTGCCCGGAGTGCATATTGAAAGTGCAAGGCATAATGGAGGCGCAAGATGCCTAGCCACACCGCAACCGAAAAGGAAACGCCGACCTATCAGGCGCTTGTGTTGCAGGCGCTCAAGCACGCCAGATCGTGGATGCGCTACCTAGGGCTGACAGCGGAGCAGCGCCGGGCGGTGTGGAAGATGATGATGGAGGGGGAGAGATAATGTATCTATCGGGTGGATCGGGAATAGACCATTACAGGACGCTAACCTGTGCCAAGTGTCCATATTACTACAGATTTCAGGACGAACAAAGAGGCTGGACAGTATGGCGGCACATTTGCGAAAAAGACCCAGACCGCAAGCGACAGATTTGCGCCAACGCCATGCGCCGCGCACCCGATAGGCCGAATTGGTGCCCAAGAGAGGCGCAACCGTGACCCGCGACGATTGGCCCGACGGCGCTGACTGGCGACTACCGTATCTGTCATGGAACCTGCCGAAAGACGATGACGAGGCCGCCGCGGAGTTCGAGCGGCTGCACGGCAAGCCGCCCGAGTTCGTGTGGGCCACGAAACACGGCGGCGGGGTATTGCGGGCTGGGCCGGTGAAGGTGGTAGAATGAGCGAACAGGGCAAGGTTGCTTGTAGGGAGTGCGGGCTGATCGTGGATGCCAGCGACCGCAAATACTGTCCAGATTGCCGCGCCAGGGGCTATTCCAGAAATATACTAATGAGCCTCAAGGAATTGAATGAATCCATTATGAGAAACGAGGCGTGGGGATTTCTTGACTATGCCGACAAGGTGCGTAGCGTAAGGGACAAACTGGCGAAGGCGCAACCGTGATCCGCGTCAAGAGCGGCAACCGGGTTCGGTACGTGAGCCGCCGGCCCTGGCGCGCTAGGCTCGGCTGGCTCATGGCCGCGCTGATACCGCTTGGCGTGGTGGTGGTTGTGGCGTTGACGAAAGAAGGGAACTATGGACGGTAGGGATACACTCTTGAGAACTTGGGCGCAATCGGTAGCCCAAGCCGCCGGGCAGGGAGCGTTGACCGGCAAGCAGATTCAGATCAGCAACGTTGACTACATCGCCGGGCCTCGGGCCGGCGCCATCCTGCTGTATGCCGGCCTGGACGCTGACAAACTGCTTGACGTAATGCTCAAGTCTGAAATGGCAAAACTGCGCCAGCTCGTGCCGTGGGATTTCCCCGGCGACCCCCAAGCATACATGGCCGGGCGGGCCGTGCGACTTGAGGCGGGCTGGCCGAAAGGGTACGCTGAAACGATGGTCCGCTTGTCGCAGCTTGGGCAGCACGTCAAGCACGTCGATCAGGATGGGCGCTGGATTGTTGGCAAAGACGAATATGGCCGGACGGTTGTCGCCGGCCTATCCGATGCCTCGCCTCACTTCCTGATAGCCGGTCAGTCAGGCAGCGGTAAAAGCGTTGCCCTGCGCGGCGCGGTGACACAGCTTGCCCGCGACCCACTCAACCGCGTCATTCTGTGCGATGGAAAGCACGGCGAAGGGTTGTCGGCACTCTCTCGCTTGTCCGTCGCTCCTGTAGCCGACGATGGCGCAACCATCCGATCCGCGCTCAGTTGGGCCTGTACCGAGATGCGCCACCGGTACGAGGCGGGCGGGCACGAGGGCCGGATCGTCGTGGTCTTTGACGAGTTCCAAGAGTTCGCCAAAGACGCCGCCATATCTGGGCTGATGGCACGCATAGCTGCCCAGGGTCGAGCCGCCGGCGTCCACCTCCTGGCCGCCACACAGCACCCGTCAGTTGACAGCTTTGGCGACAAGGGCACTAGGAGAAACCTGTCGGGCAGAATGGCCTTGAGAGTAGGCGATGCAGAGGCGAGCCGGGTCGCTGTTGGTGGGTCGAATCCTCGCGCCGATCGGCTGTTCGGCTGCGGCGACTGTTACGCCGTCGGGCCGCAGAATATCAACCGTGTCCAGGTCGCCTATGTGGACGCAGATGACATAAACAGGGAGCCTGGAAGAGAACCGGAGTTCGTCGAATGGCCGGTCTTTACGCCGGAAGAGATCGGGCAAGACATCCCAGGACCGGGCCGGCCGGTATCGGTATTCACCAACGACCAGATCGCCGTCGCGCTCATATCGGCGGCGATGGGCGAAGGGCGCGGCAAGTTCGAGGGCAGGTTGAGAAAAGCGGGATTGCAGGTGCCGGGAACCGACAACTTGCGGCGGTTGTTGGAGGATGGAAAAGCCATTCGCAACCGGCTTGACTCGCTGGTAGAATGGGAAATATCGGGAGAGGTGACTGACTGACCGGAAATCCAAACACACACCCGCGCCGGGCCTGATACGCTCGATCTGGCGGTGAGTGTGTCAAATCCGGTCAGTCAGTCAGGAAAGGAGCATGATGGATTGGAAATCGACGGCAATCAAAGTCACGAGTGGCATATCCTTTCTGATTGGCGTTGTGGGCCTGGCCTGGCTCGGCATGGAAAAGGTTAGCCCGGACGCCGCCCGGTTCTGGGCGCTGTTGTCAACGGTCCTGCTCATAGCCGGCGCGCCGTTGGCGTTCCTGGCCGGTGTGCGATACGGGCACGCTGAATCGAAGGGCGCAATCACCGGCCTGGATATGGGCGTGTCCAGGGTACAGCAGGCGGCGGCTCAGGCGGCGAGCCTGGGCCTGTCTAACATAAGAACGACCCGCGAGATCGTCCGAGAGACGCCGCAATCCGTGTTTGTCCTGCCGCCGATAAGCGCGGCCCGGCAAATAGGCAGCGGGCAAGAGATCGTAGAGGTATAGCCGGTCAACCCGGCGAAAGGAGAGCGATGATCGTTATCAGTGGTAGAACCTATCGAATCTGGTCTGCGCTGACCATCACCCTGGCCGTGGTGCTGACGGCGCTGATCCTGGGTGGGGTGCTGCGGCTGTGCGGGGTGGACTCGCGGCCGCTGGCGGTCGGGATTGGCTGCGCGCTGCTGGCGTGGCTCGTTACCGTGCCGGTGTTTCTCGTGCTATTGGAAGATGTGGAGCGGCGGAGGGGGTGAGCATGGCGCTTGACCTGTGGTTTAAGGACCAACTGAAACGGACGATCGATAGCAAGGCGCAGGCGGTCGCTAGGCTGCCGGTCAATGACTATCGGCTGGGCTACGAGGATGCGCTGGACGACTTCCGTAAAGAGTTTGGCTTGGACGACATAGACGCCCGCCTAGCGCATTGGCAGGTAGTCAACGCAGTGCCGATAGAGGGGAGGTGATAATTGCAGGCTTGGCGCGGGCCGGGAGCAATCCCGGCCCTTTTTGTTGCCAATGTTAAAACTTTCGATTTGGGGCAAAATTGGTCCGTTTACCTATTGACAAATCATACATTGTATGCTATTATATAGTCAACAAATAGAGACAGGAGAGCAAGATGGAAAACAGATTTCAGACCAGAGTTAGCAAAATAGAGGACTTTTCAACAGCCAAGCCGGTTTTTACCGAAGCTGATTTGACCGCTAATGGAAAGCCAACCGGGCTTTTCGTGTACTACCAGGATGGCGGGCTTTACATCGTAGCGGCGGCAACGCTGGCCCGCCTTCTCAGGAAATCCGGCTTCACCGTTGACAACCGGCTGGTATAGCACCACCAAACACCGCGCAGGCCCGGCAGGCGCGGGGAAGGGGCCAACAGGGGGAGAGGATGGCACACACGACAGGGCCGTTTACAATTGAAGCGACGCATTACGGCAAGCAAAACCAAGTCAAACTTGAGATAATGAGCCCGTATGGGCCAGTGGCACATATCTACAATGGCGGACTGTGGGACCGGGCGCGCTATGTTATGCCGGCAGCAGATAACGCCCACCTGTTCGCCGCCGCGCTCGATCTACTGGAAGTCGCTAAAATGCTGGCATCGCTAGAATCCGCTGACGGCGGTCGCACGTTCCCGACAAAAGAAATGTGCGCCGCTGCCCGCGCCGCTATCGCCAAGGCGGTGCCCCAATGACCAAGCACATCCAGAACGCTAGCAGGGTGGGCATCCTGCTAGACGGTGAGGACAAGGCCAACGCGGCGCTTATCGCCAAGGTGTACCGGACCTCGAACAGCGGCGCGGTACGGATCGCGCTGGCAGAGGTGGCGGAGAGGTTGCGATTGCATAGCGACTACGTGCGGCCATATGTGGAGGAATGATGGACATAACGCGGATTATGAGTTCAGGAGGACGCTATGAGATGCCAGTTTGTTTTTACCCCGGTAGAGAAACAGAGCCTAATACGTGTCTGTGAGTTGCATTTTCTACCAGGCACCCAGGAAAGCCTGAAGGTAGACGGGTCTACAGTGCTTGATCCAGGCGATGCAATAGTTTTGGCTGGCTATGCGCTACCCTACTACCATTTCTTGTCAGATCGGCTTATCCATCATCCGGCGGTTCAGGACGCGCTATTCAATGGCCCGCACGCACGGCAGGATCAATAAGAAAGGTTCTGGCCCCTAGACAGTCAAGCCCCCTGGCAGCAGGGGGCTTTTGTGAGAGGAGTACGAAGTGAGCGACAATTACACCGATGAGATGAAGCAATCAACTGGCATCCTATGGGGTGGGCACGTTGCAGAAATCCCCTTACCGCATATTCGTAAGTGGCCCGGTCATAGTACTAAGCGCCCGGTCAGTGTAGCTATCCAGGTCTATGCAGTCGGAATCCATTACTCTGCTGATGTAAAGGAAGAGGATAATCCAGTCTGGAACCCTCTAACCCAAGCTCAAGCAAACCCAACCTGGAAGGAAATCCAGGGACCGGAATCAGAGTACGGCAAGCAGATAGTTGGTTGGCAGTCATCCTGGGATGATGTAGAGGGGAAGGGCAAGCAGTTCTTCTCTGACCGTTGCCTGAGTCGGCATTGGGTTATCAGGTGGCTTGAGGAAATACTGGCAAAGCACTTCAGCCCAGAAACCCATGAGATCCATGGGTGGAGTAGCAATTTGCTGAAAGAAATCCGTTGGGGCGGATATTTGAAGGAAGGTGACTAAGTGCCGGGTTGGGTGCCCTGCTCTTACCATGTGTGCAGAATGTGACAATTCCTTGATGGTTTTGTACAACTGCTAAGAAAAAGAGACAGCCCCCTGGTAACGAATCGCCAGGGGGCAAAACCCTTATATTCCATGCAAGGAAACTACCCTCTGTAGGGTAGTTTCTCGACACAGAATGTAATGCACAAGTCGCCGGTTTCAGTCCCGGCGACTCGCGATCTCCTCCCACTCGTGGCGGGTGAGGCTCACGGTACGCGGATTACCCACATCCGCCGTCCGCCGATCTCTTGCTGATAGACGACCGCCCCGGTCGAATATCCCCGATCGGCGTCAACGGCTTTCCCGTCCACCGTCCACACGGAGTTTAGATGTTGGTGGTCGGTGCCGCCCAGCATCCCCAGGCCCGACAAGCACGACGGCCCGCCTGCGACAAACATGAGGTGAGGCCCGCCCGCAGGTGGGAAGTAGTACGACCCCGGCCCCAGCCCGAACCCGATGTCGCCGCCGCTGTTCGTCGGCCCGAACACCCCCCGGTCCACCCCGCACTGTTGCAGCTCCGGAGGCAGAAACGGCGCATCCGGCCAGTACAAGACAACCGTCGCGTTTTCGACCGGTTGCCCGTTTATGTCAACGACGTGAGCGACCAACACAGACGGGCCGATAGAACAGCGCAGCTCGAGCAGGTTGCCCTCACTCCACGTCACCGCGCCAAAAGTGGTAGTTAGCCATAAGGTATTTGTAATCCCGCCGTCGCAGTCGTAGATCGTGACCGGCCCCGGTGTTGGTGTGGGCCCTGGCGTCGGGGTCGGTGGGACGCAGGTGCAAGGGCAGCCGCGTTCGACGTAGGGCAGGAAAGCGGCGGCGGTTGGGGTCATGGCCAGGCCGGGCAGGTCCGCCGGCGTTGGCAGCAGCAATGGCGAGGTGGTCAGAGTTGGCACCGTGCAGGCAGCCAGGGCAAACAGGATTAGGATAAACGTAATGGTCCTCATTCTCTATGATCCCCTTATCAGAAGCGGCTTAGATTGCCCCTGGCGGGTCTGGTATGCCCAGGGTTGCATACCTGTAAACGTGCGGAGGCAGCTTGGACAGGTCGCACCCCTCGCGGCGTTGCAAATCCAAGACATTGCCAATCAAATATGCTTCCATGCCCTGCGGTTGATTATGCGATTTATATGCCCGGTACTAACTCCGAACATGGCTGATAGTGCAGCCTGGACTATCCCTTTTGCAGACAATTCTCTAATCTCTCTCACTTTACGTTCTGTCAATTTTGCTTCGGCATGATCCTCCCCGCATATAGGGCGTGAGTGCACTCTTCTAACTCCCAGGACCCTAGAAGAATGTATCAGATTTTCTGACCGAGTGACATATTCAAGATTTTCAATCTGGTTGTCGCGTTTATTTCCATTCTTATGGTTAACCTCTTTTCCCGCCGGGCAAGGTCCAACAAACACAGACAGCACAAGGCGGTGAACAAGAAATACGGTCTGGTCCCCGGCCATGTATAGATGGACTTGAAGATAGCCGTCTCTCGTATTACCATAACGCAAAATCTGGCCCTTGTGTTTCCTTGTTTTTCCACCGTGTTCGATAACTGTGAAATCTACACTTCTCACCCGGCCCGCATTAGAAACCTGATAGTGGTCGCCAAATCCCGGTATGCTTTTCCATATTTCGTCCATAGCAAAGCGCCCTCCACAAGATTTGCCACCGTTGCTTGGACGAATGGCGGGACGTTTGTCCTCTTGCGAAGGGCGCTCTGCCCACAACTGATATTCAGTTATGAATGATCTCGATGGCTCTTTAGATGCAAAGCGCCCCGTTAATCCATTCGTCCAAGCATTCATAGTATAAACCATCTTGTGGGCAACGTCAAATATCAATTCGCATTAGGCGGCTCTGGTATTCCTATCACGACATACCAATAGATACGATCTGGCAACATCCTTAGATCGCAACCGTATTCACGCTGAAAATCAAGCAGCCATCCGATCCCTGCGTTATAGGCCGCCAATCCCCAAGCGGTGGACGGCTCGCACATCTGCCGGCCCTTGAGGTTTTCCAGGTAGCCCATAGCGCAGGCCGCCGAATCCTTCCACTTGAGCGGGTCGCCCTCGCAGCCCCGGCCCTCCCACACGGACGGGTGGATCTGAAAAGGCCCAAGCTCACCCCGTGCCCCAACGCCGCAAACCATATCCGGGCCGCACTCCTGAACGGACCAGGATTCCAGAAACGAGAGCGCCAGCAGCACAGCGGTCATGCGCCTAGCCACGCATCGTCGTTGTCGATGTCCACCCAGTCTACAATGTGATTCCAGCCGTTGCCATCGTCTATCGTGTTGTCAAATACCAGGCCGCAGCGCCTCGGCGCAAAGCCGCCGCCCGACAGCGTGGCGGCCTGCTTGGTCATTGTCCCGGTGATGCCAAACGGTGTATGCAGGTAGCTGTCAACGTCCCAGCTTATGAACGGAGCGCCTACGAGGTGCATGTGCAGTACCATTGCCGTGGGTATGGTCATGGCGTCGCCGTCGTTGACCACGACCACGCCGCCGCCGGTCCTATGCCGCCGCCGGACGATCCATTGTGTCGGGCTGGCTTGCGATACGCACAAGACCAACTCGACATAGTTGTTGTCTGTGGCGTCGTCAATCCGCAAGCCGCAATAAACGTCAACAGCATTGGCATACAACGCCACAGACGCCAGCTTGCAGCCGGCCGGAACGGTGCCGATGTTGTAGTACAAAAACGACCGTTGGCCCGCGGATGTCCTGACCTTGAGCAGCGAATCTTCCAACGTCACCGCGGCCGCGGCGGCGAATGGCGCGCCGGCCCACGTCCAGTAATCGGTGAGCGTCGCGGCGGCATAGCGGAAATGGTCGGTGATACTGTGCCGGCCGCCATAGTGCAAGCAGGTGAGCTGATCCCAGTAATCGAGCGCGCTGGTACAGCGCATCCCATGTTTTTGCAGCATGACCGCCACGTCGCGGGCATCTCTTGTCGCGTTGCGCTTGCCGAGTTGTCTCATGGCCTGGCCCCCGGATCTTGGATTGGCGGGAATGGCGACGCCGGCCCTTCCGGCTCCATCAGCGACAGGTCAAGCTGTGCTTTCAGTATTTCGCTTTCGTCAAGCAGCACCGTCTTTAGCGCCGCCCGGCTCCAACCATCGGCCATCTCTACCTCTTCGACGTAAAGGTCTTTATTGGTCGGCAGGAACGACCCCGGCTCGTTGAACCCGCTGCGGTAGGTCATATCGCGCACCACGCCCGGAACCATGCGCCAGGGGTTGGACGGGTTGACGCCGGACATGGTATCGAATATGCCGTCATTGCGCAGGAAGTAGCGCGGGTCCGTGCTGACCTGGGCATAGTGCAGCAGGCGATTGGCGGCAACCGCGACGTGCCACTGGTTGTGGCTTTGGTCGCCAAGGTTGACCAGCTCCATAATCCGGTCGAAGGGCCGCTCTTCCAGACTGACCGCCTGGACGACGGCCAGGGCGTTGGTCCCGAACGGGTCGATGCTGCCGGCCTTGAGGAATTGGCAATCGCCGGCGCCGGCCACCGATCCGCCGTGCGACTCACTCAAGCCGAACTCTGAGCCGACGATGGCTGAGATCCAGTCGCCGATTTTGTGCGACTGGCCGTCGCCTTCTGTCAAGTACAGCCAATTCGCGGTGAAAACGTAGCCACACACCTGGACATCCAGCGTCGCCTCGCCGGGCGGCTGGGCTGATACCGGGCGCATCCACGGCCAGGCGTTGCGCTTCCAGTAGGTGCCGCGAAACTCGATCGACGTGTCGTGGCTGTATTCGTCCAGGTGGACGATCTCCTCTTTGCGGCCATAGGTGTCCATCGGGTAAGGCGGCGAGTAGGCCGGCGGCGGCGCGGCGTTGACCTCGCCGATCTGCCAGTCGGTCTCGTAGACGCCGGGCAGGTATTCGTACATCTCGATATAGTCAAAGTCGGCGCGTGGGTAGACGTAGCCGCCGGGCAAGTCAAGCCGCAGCGGGGCAAGAATGAAAATCTGAATATCACCCTCAGACGGGCCAATAAACTCAATGCCGCGCTGCGTCCAGGTATTCAGCTTGACGCCGGTCGATTGCGGGTACACCACCCAATCGTCGACGCCGCTGCCGATATTCGGGTCGTTGATGCCGATCCGGCCGGGGTAGCCGTCGGGCGATTTCGTCCAGTAGGTCAGTTTGTACTTGTTGCCCGGCGTGATCGGGATATTCTGCCGGACGTAGGTCATCCCTTCCGGGTCGTCGTCCTGATCGGCGGTGAGCCGGACAAAGCGCAGGTTATCCACCGCGCCGCCGGGTGTGACACTGGCGATCGCGCCTCCGGTGCCCAGGTTCTCATACCAGCCGGCGAACACGTCCGAGCCGCCGTTGCCCAGCGTCTCGAATGAGAAGTTGCCGACGTGGTTGTCGCCGCTGTACTCTTCCTTGGTGTAGGTGGTCTTGACCGCGTTGGCCATCAGGTCCAACGAGCGCCGCCGCCGGACGCCGTTGACGGTCAGGTCCATCTCGCAGATCAGCCCTTCCCAGGTCGTGACCCCGCCGCTCGTTTCCTGGACGTGATAGCCCAACCACCGCTCAAACGCCGCCTGCAACCCTTTGGCGTCGCCGGTCTGGCGAAACGAGCCGAGCCAGTAGCCGCCATTGGCCCGGATCGACCGTCTCCAGTTGACATTGTAGCGGGTCAGGTCCATCTGGAACTTTGACCCGTTGGGGTCGATCACGCTGGAAAAGACGCGGAGATTGAACGGCTTGGGCATCTATCACCTACACGTCACATATTTTGTCACGTTAAACACTTGGCACTCGCCCGGTTCGTCTGTCATGTAGCCATCTAGGCGCATGGGCCGTTCTGGCGTGCCTGGAACATGCTCGGGCCATCTAATCCACACCAAGCATCCCCGGCACGGCTCAAAATAGTTGGACAGGTTGTCGCATGGCCTCGTGCCATACCACAGCTCAACCTGGGTCCAGACTGAAAACACGTCCGGCTGTTTCTTGGCGCTTGCCGCCACCGTGCCCAGGATGACGGCGGTCAGCAGTAGGGCAATCAATAGCTTTTTCATTTCGATCCTTTCGTTATGTCTGTTCGTCGTACCGATACGACAGCCATCGCGGGTAGTAGGTCATGGCCAGATGATAGCTGTCGGCGTGATTGTGTTGCGTCTGGCTCTGGCCCGCCATAACAACCGCGCCGCCCTCCTGCGGGATGTACCACACTAGCGGGATGATCGACAGCGCGTCGTTTACGGCATCCGGCGTGGCTCTGGTGTAGCCAATGGCGAACATGGTATCATTTGCCGATGTATAGATCACATCGCGCATTGTGTGCAGGGCATCGTAGTCGATAACAGACCCACTGACGTGTAAGAAGTGCTCCGACGGGATCAGGATAAACAAATCGCAATCCAGGCTGCCGGTGCCGGCTAACCGTTCGGCATACATGCTCAACATGAAAGATCTGATCCAGTTGCCATAATTCATGCCTGATTGACTTGCCGGCGGCAACTCGATCTCGCCTAGCTCGTACAGAAACCAGGACGTGCTGCTCATGTAAATCTCTTCATGGATGATCTGGTCACTATAGCCGCTTCTTAGTTGAATCCCGACAGTTGTTCCGGCAACCGTCGTCTTGGCCCGAACTAACACAAGGTAACGCCCGACGTAATCCTGTTCATTCCCGGCGGTGGTTGCTACGTCCTGGGTCTGGATATGGAACCGCTTTATCAGCGATGCGTCGGTAGCAAAGTCCGTCTGCTGCTTGGCGCTATTGCTGGCCGTGCCGTCGATGATGGCGGATGTATCGGCTACGTCGTCAATCGTTCCATTCTCGCATTGCCACTCCCCGTCAAAATTCGCCACGCCGTTGTGATAGGGCCGGATGCCGATCCAATACTCGTGCAATGGCGTGCCGATTAGCGACGTATCCAGGTAGACCTCCAGATTTGCGATACGGGCCGGCGCAGTGCCTTCGATATTGGTGATAACCCACTTATCAAAGGCCGGCAGAAGCTGAACGCCCTGGATTGTGTCGCTGATAGACGTGCTAACGTCGTTTTCCCACAGCGGGTGCCGGACCAACGTAAACTTGACGACGATGGTCAGACATTCGATCATCGGCGATATGCCGACCAGGGAGGGGTATTCCATCTGCCCGGTGTAAAGCAGCGCCCGCCGCTCCTCCTCGCCGTCGACGTGCCACTCAAGCCACCATTGCGCCGCCGCGGGCTTTAGGTCGTGGTACTGGCGCACCTCGTCTAGCACATCCTCCAGGCGCTTTAGCTCGTACAGCAGATTGGGAACCGTGTCCGTGGCAATCACGGAAAACGACTCGATCACATAGTCGTAATACTGAAAGCTAGGCTGATGCCCGAACGATGTGCGGTCGTACTTAACCGACGGCTTGCACGTCTCGGTTGACCACGAGCGGTCGATCAGCTTCCAGGGCGACGTGATCAGATCAATGGTCTCCGTTGGTACTACGTTGGTCGATTCGCACTTTGCCAGTCTAAAGCGGTGTGCCATGCTATCCCCCCATGCCGGCGGCCAGTCGCTGCTGTTGCCGGCCTCGCACGTTGGACAGCAGGGTAGCCGCCGCCAGCCGGTCGGTGACGGTGACATAGTAGGTGTCGCCGGTGACGGTCAGGTTGCCCGGTATCGGCGCCCCGTTCGAGGTTGCCCCTCCGCCGCCGGTTGCCCCGCCGGTTGCCCCGCTTGCCGATCCGCCGGTGAGCATCCCGGCCAATAGGGCTTGAATCAGGGCAACGATCTTGTTAGAGACCCACGCCGAAAAGCTGGCCCAGTTCTCTTCAATGCCAGCTTGGATACCGTCTAGCATAGAGCCGCCAACCTTTTTCATGTTGGTTTCCATGTTGCCGAACGCACCGATGATGTCCCGCGATAGCCCCTCGGCGGCCTTGACCGTTTCGTCGCCCTTGGACTCTACCGAGTTTTTGATATTTTTCATGGCGGTATCGACAACGCCCTCGGCCTCGCCCATGGTATCATCCATGACGTACTTGGTATTAGCCGCCGTGTTTTCGACCTCAGTCAGCGCCGCTTTCGTGCCGGTTTCCGTTTCCGTTTGCACGCCGGCCACGATGCCCGCCAGCTCTGCGTTTGTCTCTTGCGCCTGGCTTGCCGTGGTATCGAGCATCGTGGTCAGGTTGCTGGTATAGCCTCCGATGATGCCGGTCAAGCCTTCGTCCAGGCCCATCATACCCGACTGCAACAGCGCCCACACCTCATCGGCAGTATCAGCCACCCCGGACAGCGCGCCCATGCGCTGGGTAGCCCACTGCGCCAACAGGCCAGACTCTTCCGCGACCTGTAGGGCCATCTGGACAATCGCGTCTTGCCGGGCCTGCTGTTGGGCGGCAAGCTCTGCGGCGCGCTCCGCCTCAAGCGCGGCTCGGCGGTTGCCTATCTCGGCATTTACCGCCGCCGTTTCGTCGGCCTGTGCGGCGGCGACCTGATCGGCGTGCTCTTGCCATGCTGCCGTGCCGGTGTTGATCAGCCCCGGCAGCTCGCCCTCGTAGAAATCGGCCTTGAGTTGCGCCGCCCATTCTTTGACCCCCACGTCCGGCGGCTTGGCGTAGCCCATCGCGGTCAGGGCAGCATACCAGGGCGATTCGACGCCATTCTGAATGATGTCTTGCAGGCGCAAGCCCCATTCGTCCCAAGCGTCGGCAGCCATGCCCATGCGCTCGGCAACTGTCGTGGCATCGGGCAGGCTGGCCTTGAACTTGTCGGCAATGCCGCCATACGCTGCGCTGGCATCGGCTTCTAGCTGGGCCAGGGCATCAGCGTAATTCTCTGCCGATTGGCTGGCCTCCCGGTCCATGTTGCGCAGCTCGATAATGCTATTGGCGACCGTCCCGGTTATGGCGAGTTGGATGTCCTTTGCCTTTTGGGCGGCGTTGTTGTATATCTCAACAGCCTTGCTCGCTATGTCAACCGCGCGGGCATAAGCCACCATTGCGCCGGTTGCGCCGTCCGTGGCTTGCATGGCCTCGGTGAGCACCCGTGCCCGTGTTTGCTCGAATGAGGCGTAATTTTCAGCCTCACGCCGGCCGTTGTACTCTGCCCGCGTCAGGTTGATGATCTTGTCGGTCAAGAACTTGGCTTCGTCGGCGCTGTAGCCCATGGCCTGCGCCCACTTGGAAACGGTCGCCTTGTTTTGCAGCGCGGTCAGTGTCATGTCGTCCAGGCCGTCGACCATCTCGGCAATCGCTCGCTCCGACTCCGCGATCAGCTCTGGCGCGCCTTCCAGCGCCCAGGCAAAGCCCTCGCCAAACGCCTGGTCAACCTTGTCCAGAAAGTAGTCCATCTCTTTCTGGGAGTCTTTCAGGCTCTTGACGAACGCATCGTCGGTTGCGCCGGCTTGCGCTTTTGCCAGATCGTACAGCCCCTCTGACAACTCGTAGGCTTTCAGGTTGGCCGCCTCAAGCCTGCCGATATACTCAACATAAGAGCTAGAAGATTCTAGGACGGCGATTGCTTCGTCTTGGTGCGCTTTTTCGTTGTTCTTGATCGCCATGACCAACGCGGCCAGGCCGCCGATGACAATGGCCCCGCCGGCGACGATCGGGTTTGCGGCTATCAGGCCCAGCGCCGTGCTGATACCGCCGATCGCCGTCGTTACCGGGCCGGCCAGGGCGGCTATCCCGGCGATAGCCATAACGGTTTTCATGACCGGATCGGGTAGGGCGGTGAACTTGCCAACTAGATCGCCAACAACCCCGATAAGTTGGGTAGCGATTGGCAATAGCCGTTGCCCGAGCATGGCCGCCGCGTTTTCAAGCTCCGCCTTGGCGATGCGCGTAGAGTTTGCCAGGCCGTCAGACGTGCGGGCAAAGTCACCCTGTGCGTTTTTCGTCTGTTGCAGGATCAGGCTGTAACGGGCCTGGACAGCTATCTGCGCCGACATCTCCTGTCCGGCCTTGATTAGCCCCAAGCGCAGCGCCTCAGCCTGCACGACGGCTTGATTGATGTTGACGCCAAGGGTGCGCAGTGGCTCGACTTCGCCAACCAGGCCAGATCGCAGCTTTTCCAGGGCAAGGCCGGGATCGATGTTGTTGAACGATGCCAGGTCGCCGGCAAGCTCTACTAACCCCTTGCTCATCTTGGCCGATTCTTCTTGGGCCATGCCCATCGAGGTAAACAGGTTGCCGAACGTGCCCGCCGCCTCAAGCGCCTGGCGGCTGCTCTGGCCAAACGCCTGCGCCGATGCCTTGGCCCACGACTGGACAGAATCGGCGGCGTCGCCGAAAACAACGTCCACCTTATTCATGCTCTCGGACAGGTCCGACGCCATTTTGACCGATGCCGTGCCAAGTGCGACGATCGGCAAGGTGACGGCGGCGGTTAGCTTTGTGCCAACCTCCGTCATTTTCTTGCCGACAGCAGTCAGCACCTTCGACGCCTTGTCGGATGCCGTTATTTCGATTTGGATCGTGTTTCTAGTCGGCATTATCTACGTCCAGCCTCGTTCTCTTTCGCCATGCACTCCAGGTGCGCCTGGATACGGCTCCAGTCCTCTTCGTCGAGCTGGGAGGGCAGGCAGTGATACACGTCACGGCACAGCCTATATTCCACATACTCCCACGGCGGCTGGCCGACGCCTGTCCATAGGTATTCGGCCAGCCGCTGCTTTAGTTTTTTGTGGTGCCTGTCAGCGCGTCATTGATGAAGGTGATCTCGTCTGCGGTCAGCAGCTCAAAGACGCCCGGATCGTCCTTTGGTTGTGGCAATGGGCTACCTTCGTCGTCAACCCAGTTCCAACCCAGGACGATGCGGGCCAGCGACTCATTGCCGCCGATGCCTGCCATCTCTCGCGCTTCCTTGACCGTCGGCTTGCGGACCTCAACCCAGGAGTCATCGCCCTGGATCGCCGCGCTAACCAAGCGCTTGACATTTTGCCGCTTTGGCATGTGCGTTCCTTTCCCGCTGCCTTACGTGGTCAGCGTCTTGTGGGTGATCGTGCCGTACACGGTGAACCCGCCCATGATCGGGCCGGCTTCGCCCGCGTTGCCCGGCGGATACTTGAACGTCTTGAGCACGCCGTCAACGGTGTACTCTTCGTCGCCCACGTCGCCGCCGCCCGGACTCCAGGCCACACAGATGTCCGCACCACAGCCCACCGACTCAAAGATCGCCTGTGCCTGCTCATAGGCTTCGGTGTTCTGCTCGGTGTAGACGATGTTGAACGCCACGTTGGACGGCTGAATCTTGCCGGCCTTGACGATGGCCCGCAGGCCGTCGAACGTGTACGTTTCGCCGGTCATCCGTTCGGTATCGCCCGGATCGACGGCGTTGGTCGAGCCGCTGATGTTCGTCCAGGTCAGGCAGTCGGTTGACACCCGGACCCGCAGGCAGCTCATGGGCAGAGCATTGTTAGTTTGTGCCATCTTTTACCTCCGTAACTTTGGCTTTCCGTGCCCTTGATTTCTTTTTCTTGTCGCACCCGTCGCAGTCCTCTTTCACTTTGTACGGGTCTTTCAGATACCAGCCCTCGGGGGCCGGGTATTGCAGCAGGTCTTTCGCTTCTTTCTGCCACTGTTGGACCTGTTCGGGAAACTCGTATGCCGCCGGGTCCACCTCCGCCGCGTCTGCCAGCGTCTCGACCCCCAGGATCGGCTGGCGGTCATTCCAGACCGGCAGATCGCGCAATGGCGGCGCGGCGACCTCGGCGATCTTGCCCAGCTTCAGTAGGATCGGGATCGCCTTTTGGCTGATGCGATGCCCCGGAAACAGCTCGCCCCGCCTGATCCCAATGTCCAGATCCGATAACGCCCGGTACAGCATGGGCATGACCACCCCCTCTCTAAAAGACCACCAAATTGAGCGTGAACCGCGCGCCCATGTAACCGACGCCGCCATAGTCGAATATCACCCGCTGCCACGACCAACGGAAGGAGCGGATCGGCCCTTTCGTCGCCCCGGCCACGGTCAGGCCGAACAGCGGGCAATCCAGCGTCTCCAGAATGTCCTCGATCTGGTCAATCGCCGTCACCAGCCGGGCCATGTCCTCGCCGATGTTTGACCGCTGATTGGCGTACACGTCGGCCAGAATCGTGTATTCCTTCTGGCGGTGCTTGACGTTGCCCGTCGCCAGGTCGGTGAATGCCGTCCGGTCGGTTGCCTGGCCCCGGTCGGTGCCGGTGTTGGCATCGGGATAGACTTGCAGCATCGGCGTATCATGGATGCCCTCTGTCAACTCGTCAAAGGTCTGCGAGCGAACCAGGCTGGCCGCCGCGCTCAGTGTCGTCTCTACCGCGTCAACGATCTGATGGACTGTTACCGTTGCCATTATCGCCGCCCCACCGACGGCCGGATCAGCCGCCCTTCGATCAGGATTAGTTTGACCTCGGGGTCCATCGCCGCCCGGTATAGCAGCATCCCCAGCTCGCCGCTTGCCAGCACGTCAGACCACGCCGATTGCCCGCGCTTGTAGGCTCTGGCCGCAAGGACAATGGTTGCTTCGCGGACCATAGCCGGCACGGTGACGGCGTTGCCCCACTTGGCGGTCACTTCGACATTGGGGTAGCCGCCGGCATAGTACCAGGTCGAATAATCGCCGTTTTCGTCCATCCGCAGGGCGGTGTAGGGCGTGACGTTGTACTCGGGCCGCCGCCTGTCGCCGGTCGCTTTGAGATAGTCGGCCGCGGCCAGTGTGGCATAGGTGTCGGTCGCCGATGTCTTGAGCCGGACCTGTGTCACCTCTACACACTCATCGATCCGCTGCCACTCCGAGCCACTTCCGGGGTAGATGCGCGCCGAGGCGATGGTATCGGCGACAAAGCCGTCAGGCCGCTGGCATACGGCGTCTATCACCTCTGAGGCGGCGTCGATGATGAATTGGATCGCGGGATCGTCCAGGGTTGACGTTTTGTCTATCGCCGCCCTGAATGTTGCAACATCGACATAGCTACTTGACATTACACACTCTCCGTGTTGTACTGCCAATCTATAGGAGAACTAACATGAGCCGCACCGCGACGACAGCTATTTGTGAATATTGCCATCAGCCATACAGTCTTCCCCAATGCAAGGTTGGCAAGCAACGATATTGCTCCCAGTCTTGCCGTGCCAAAGGGAGCCCCCCTCCCGGTATCCCCCAACCTAAAGAGAAGATTGCCAAGACTTGCCAATATTGCGGCAAGGAGTTTTTTGTCCATCAATACCGCGCTGATACAGCTAAGTATTGCAGCCGTTCGTGTCAACGGAGATCGCATCCGACGTACAACAGGACCCCGGATGCCATTCGCGCCGAGATTATTATTGCATATCGGGCGGGCGCTAATTCCCCGCAACTTGCGACTCAATACAATTGCGCGATAACCACAGTGTGCCAGATATTGAAACAGGCAGGCGTGAAATGCAGGCCCCAGATGGGAGGCTCTCTCCATACGCCAAAGGCCCGTGAAAGACAGCGACAGAACATGCCACGCGGCAAGGATCATCCCAACCACAAGGAGGTGCCAATTGGGGAGATTGTCACCAAATATTTGGCGGGAGTATCTACCCCCAAGATAGCCAGTGATTACGGCGTATCCGCCATATTTGTGGCGCGCAGGCTGGAAGCTGCCGGCATAGAACGCAGGCGCCCCGGCTATCCCCATTGGTGTACCTGTCAAGATGGGCACGTTGCCCAATCCCACCTTGAACAAGCCATTGATGATTGGCTTTCCGGTTGCGGCATTGCCCATGAACTGCATCCCCTGTGCCCCTGGCCCGGCAAGAATCGCGCTGATTTCCTGGTCAATGGCACGTACATTGAAGTCTGGGGCCTGGAAGGCAATAAGCGTTATGATGCCAACCGCCTCAAGAAACTTGCAAAGTATCGAGAACACAACGCGCCGCTGATTCAAATCTTTCCTCATCATATTCTTGACGGTGATCTATCAACCGTCCTACAGACTCTCCTATAAACAAAAATGCCGCCTCCCGGCAGGCTCTAGGCTCTGCCAGTTGGCGGCGTTCCTCTCGGACTGCCGTTGTTGTCGGTTACGCCGTGATGCGCGTCACCGTCTGCCCTAGATTGAACTCGCCTTCGCTCACTACCGTATCGGCCCCGGCGGCGATGCCCGTTTTCACCTGCCACACCCGCCCGGCCCGAGGCGGGATTCCGGTCTGCGACTTGTTGACCACAATGGTGATGTTGCCCGCTACTGCATCGGTGACGGTCAGCGTCGCGTTGACCCCGACGCCCACCGCGCCGTTAATGTACTGCAAGCCGGCGGTCTCTTCGACCTGCAAGAATGACGCGGTATCGGCCTCCGTCGCCGGGTCGTCTTTCACGCCGAACCATAGCGACGTGCGGCCTACCAGCGAGCCCAGGCCGCTGATATTGATCGTCCAGGTCGTATAGGGCCGGACGGTGATCCGCCCGCCGGCAATGACAGATACCACCGTGATCGTCGTGGCCGCACTCAACCAGTTGCGCAGCGCCTCAAGGCTGTCGGTCGTGTTGTTGTAGGTCGCGCCCGCCGTCGTGGCGTTGATCTCTGCCAGCGTCGCGGCGTCTGTCGTCATGCCCGCCAGCGCGCCCAGCCAATCGGCAAGCGAGGTGATCCCGGCAAAATAGGCGTTGGCTACGATGGCCGCCACGATCTCGTTTACGGCACTGAGAGCCAATTCGTCGGCGCCTATGGCATCGGTCGCGATGGCGTTGTTGGTGATGACACTGTTGTTGATCGCCGATACCGTGCAGGCCGCGTCAATTTCGGCGGCGTGGACAAACACCAGGGCAAAGCCGCTGCACCATTGCCCGCCTAGCGCATCCTCCCATTTGACCATGATGCGCCCGCCCGCCGCCGCTGCCGTCGTTTCAGCCGCAGACAGCACGACTTCGACCTGCGCCCCGGCAGCCGGGCTGACCGTCGGCAGGTTATCACAGTTTGCCCAGCCGCCGCCGTTGATCGACCGCTGAAAATCGCCAAGCGCCAGGGTTGGCGGCGTTTGCAGCAGTTTTGTGTCCGCTATCTGGTACAGGCAAACGCCAAAGGTGAAGGTTGACCCGGCAATCGCAACAGTTGACATGGCTCTACACAAACGCCCCAATCAGCTTGTAGATTGCATTGCGGCTTGACGTGGTGACGACGCTATCAGGCAGCGCGGCCAAGACAGCACACAGCGCCTCAAAGTCGGCCTGGGTGTAGCCTTCCGGCCACTCGAAACCGGCCAGCGCCGCAACGCCCAGCGCCCCGAACCGCTCGCCCACGCGGTCGATCAGGTCGTGGATCTCCGCCAGGTCCTCTTTGATCCGGTTGACATCGTTGACCGTCTGATAGACCAGATACGTTCCTTGTACGCTCATTCGTTACCTCCTAAACGTCCGACCATCCAGCCGGCCCGCCTACTATCATCTGCCCGCCCCAGGTCGGCTCACCGGCCCCTTTGAACGTGCCATCATTGCCCCCCGCCGATTCGTCGTCCAGGGCAACCCCCGCGCCGCCCTCGGTGCGGCCATTCCAACAGGCAACCGTCCAGGTGGCGGCGCTCAGTGGTTTGTGAAACGTGCCGGCGGCGTACAGGGCCGCCACGTTGATGATGCCCGGCGCTATCCCTATCGCCGCCAGTTGCCCATTCCAGCAGTACGCGTCGCTGTTGCCACGCCCGATTTGGTTATAGACTAGATTGCCGACGGCAACACCAAGCGGAGCCGCCGTCACGTCTACTCCGTTTCTAAACACTGTCATCGTCGCCGGACCAACCGGACAGACGGCGGCAAGGTGAGTCCAGGTCAGCGCCGCGCTGGCATTCGATTGAGCAGCACCGCCGAACGCATTGTAAATCAGGTTGCCGGCAGACATCGCCAGTATAGGTCCGGCCGCTCCGTTTTTCCCAATCACCACGTCCCAGTTCCAGGCAGCGGTCCGTTTTGTCCAGGCCACGATGGTAAACGGCGGCGCGATGGTGATACCGGCCAGCGAGATATAGTCATTTGCGCCGTCGAATGTCAGGTAGTAGCAGGGAAGAACAGGCGCCGCCCCGCCATACGCCCCGCTGATTTCCAGGTCAGAGCCGAACACGAGCGGCTGAGTGTGGCGCAAGATGATCATGCCCCATGCTCCCGGCACACAAACCACGGATGCGACCGACGCCGCCAGCCCATGCCGCCGTTAATCGGGTTGACGCGCACCTTGTCGCCCATGAGCCAGCGCACATAATCGAAGCTCAGTTGGTCCCTGGCGCTGCCCTTGACGATCTCCGCCCACCATAGCGCCATGAACTCACGGACGGCGGGCGTGTCCCGTTTCGCCATGATGCACGTTTCGCCTAGCCCGAAATGGGCCGGGAATCCATCGGCCCTGTACCGCTCCATCTGCGCGTCTACGACCTCCGCCGCATCCTTGCCCTTCTTGACCACCCGCCGCGCCTCGCCATAGATGCAGTCGCCCGCCGGGTGTTTGAACAGCGCCAGATCGTAGCCGTCGAGCCACGCGCCAAGCACCTCCGCCACCGGAACAGCAAGCGCGATGTTACCGTCGATCCACAACGACTCCGCCGCCGGGAATGACAGCAGCTTGAACTGCCGTGCCGTGCGCCGCCGGTCTGTCTGCGGTATGGATGTCCATACCTCCCAGCCCTCGCACATCTGCCCGCCGGTGTAGGCGACGAACCGGCCCGGTACGGTCGGTGTTTGCAGTTTGTCGTAGCCGCCAAAGATAGCGGTGTAGGCTGCTTGATCCATGCTCACATTGTACCTTGTCTAGCGGTTGCCCCTTTGCCGTTGTCAGCCATTGTGATTCATGTCGCACCGGCAGAATTGGACGGCCCGGTCGATCTGCTTGTCGCTGGCAGGCATGACCGCCGTGCCGTCGCGTGCAAAAGCGTTCAGCGCCCGCACCCAGGCCATCGGCTCTTTCAGCAGCGGCCGGTAGCTGACCTCCAATGTCGGACCGTCAAATACCGCGATCTGCCGCTCCATCGCCTCGCGCCAGGTGGACAAGATCGCCCGCGCGTGCGGTGGGTCCATGCGCAACGCGCCTCCGTAACTGACGATGCTGTGCTTGACCAGGCTGGCCACCGACGCCTCGAAATCGCGCCGGACGATGACCAGCCGGGCGTCCTTGAGGTAGGGCGTGATCCAATGCAGCGTGAAGCATAGCCGCGGGCACTTCATCCCCCACAACGGCTTGCGCTGGCATTCGTCGGCAAGCTCTTTGTAGGCCAGGCGTTGCTCACCGCCGATGTCGTTGGGCTGGCTCGTGCCGTAACGGATGCCGGTGATGCGCTTATGCAGCGCCTGCCAGCGGAGATCCTCAAAGTATCCGAGCTTGTTGTTGGCGTCCGACGGCTGAAGGTGCCCATCGCCCATGTCGACGCCCAGGGTGTGCAGGATGCCGGCGACAAGCGACGTACCCGAGCGCGGGATGCCCAAGACGACAACGCAGCGACTAGGCAAGGAATCCTCCATGCTCTTTACCTCCAACGGTCAGAATCAGCCCGGCCAATCGCCATGATACCCACGCGCTGACCAACCGCCCGTTGTACTGGCGCAACACGTGATAGTGTGAGCGCCACACCTTCGGGAAGTTGCGACACCGCCTTAGAAACGAGGCCCGATGAAGGCCGACCGTTATGGTACAAGGCGCGCTAGGCATAGAACCCCCTAATCGTCGTGGTGATCTTGTCAACCTCCTCGCCCGTCAGGTTTTGGTGTAGCGGGATGCACAGGGTGTGCTCGTTGGCCCACTCCGCCTCACTCAAGCTATTGCCGGTGTTGTAGGCCAGGTGAAGCGGCAGGTAGCGGAATGTGACGTAGATGCCATTCTCGATCATGTGGTGGGCCAATTCGTCGCGGCGGTCGGTTTGCACCCAGTACAGGTAGTAGCTTGACGTGCAGCCCGGCAGCGGCTCGGGCGGCAAGGTCAAATCACCGACGCCGTACAGCATGGCCTGGTAGGTGTCCCATATCTCGCCCCGCGCGGCGACGAACGCCGGCACCTTGCGCAGTTGCTCCCGGCCTATGGCGGCCAGGATGTCATTCGACCCGCACCGGCTTGACGGCTCGGACACGGTGAACTCCCACCACCGGCTGGCCTTGCCCACCTTGTCTGAGCCATAGTTGCTGTCTAGGCCCAGGTTGCGCAGCCGCTTGCCCCGCTCATAGTCTGCGTCGCTCCGCAGCCACAGCGCCCCGCCATCGCCCATGACCAGGATTTTCATGCTGTCAAATGACCACGCGCCGGCTTGCCCGAACGTGCCGACGGCTTGCCCGTGGTAGGTCGAGGCGACGGCGCAAGCGGCATCCTCCAAGAGCCACAGGCCATGCTCCCGGCATAGCTCCACGATCGGGTCCATGTCGCACGGATGGCCGCCATAATGCAGCAGCGATACCCCCACCGTCCGCGAGGTGATGTGCTTCTCGATCTCATCGGCGGTGACGTTCAGGGTGTGGCGATCTACGTCGCAGAATACGCACTGGCCGCCCTGTTCCATGACCGCGTTTGCCGATGCCACAAAGCTGACCGACGGCATGATCACCTGTTGCCCCGGCTGTAGCCCCAGGATGCGCGGCGCGAGGTACAGCCCCGACGTGCAACAGTTCAAGAGCAGCACATTCTTGACGCCCCACGTTTCGGCAAGCTCTTTTTCCAGCCGTTCACACTGCTTGCCGGTGCCAAGCCAGCGCGAGGCAAAGACGCGAGCGACTGCTTCCCACTCCGATTCGCCCATCGTGTTGCTGAAAATCTCGATCCTGCTCATCCTTTCCCCCATTTCTGCTTGAACCGTGCCCGGTCCTTGTCGTACCACTCGCCCCACGTCTGGCCCATGGCGTGGTTAATCCACACATCCTGGACATACACCGACCGCCAGCCCTTTTCACGCATCCTCATTTCCAGATCGGTATCGTCGCAGTAGTGCTGATAGCCTTCGTCCATGAATCCAACGGCCCGGAACACGTCCGTCTTGACCGCTGCCACGACCCAGGCCGCCGGGTGTTGCAGCTCGATCACGGCTTGCGGCAGCCCCGGCTTGCCCTTGCCCTGCGGCGTGCTATGGCACGGCGCGCCCGTCACAGCAACCCCGATTTCCGGCCTGCTGTCAAGCACGTCCACCAGCCGCTTGCACCAGCCGTCCGGGAACTGCGAGCAGTCGTCGTTGACGAACACGGCGACGCGAGCGCCCCAATCCATCGCGGCGCGCCATAGCACATTCGACACAACCAGGCCGCCGCGCCGGGCATAGTCTGAAATCAGCAGCGCGCCCACGTCCAGCCCGGCGGTGTCTTTCGCTTCAGCCAACGTCTGCGCGCCGCGCAATATGTCAAGCGTTGGGCAGACAAGCACGATCTCGGACGTGCGCGGTTCTATCCCCATGTCACCACCACCAACCGCGACTTGTCGCCTTCGCCCGGTCCCGGGTCTTGCACGTAGTTGGTCACGGCAAGCTCTTGGAATTGCCACGGTGTCACGGTCAGCACCGAGCGCAGGCTGTAGTTTGCCAGCCACGCCGTTACCCTGTCTGGCAGGCTCTCTTCGCCATTATGCAGCCCGGCGTCTTTCCAGCCCCGGTAGGTGTTGAGCATCATGGTCACGGCGAGGCAATCGGGCGGCGGGCTGTCAACCAGCGCCTGCAATGCCACGCGGTACAATTCGACGCCGGTTGCTTTCGCCTCTGCTTGGCCGGGAATGTCCAGGCTCAGATCGACGCCATAGCAGGGCACGTCCAGCGCATCCTTGAGCGCCTTGAGCACCAGCGCGTCACCGCAGCAAATGTCCAGTACGTTGACCGGCTTGACCTCTCGCAGCGCCTTGATGATCCGCGCCGGCCTTGACGCCGGGTTGCTGACATCGCGGTCGCCGGCCCCCACCCGCTCGCGGATGCGGCCCTGGATATTCAGCAGCGGCGTGCTGGGCCATAGCAGCAGATCGGCGTCTAGTTCTGCCGTCTTGCGCTCCAAGTCCTCAAGCCAGTGTTTCATTTGAGCGTGTACCCATCCTTTCGCAAGGCTTCGCAGTAACAGGCCGCCGTCCAGTGTGACCACCACTCCGACCGCTCAAGGTGCCCCGCGCCGCTTGACCACATGGCCTTCGTCGCCGGCACAGCTTCGGGCGCGCAGTTCTGGCCGTACCATGATTCGTGGTACTGGCACAGCATCCGGGTCACGATCTCGGGCGGGAACAGCGGCCATTCGTCGGCAAGCCGCGGGAACGCCGCCAGCATCGGATCAAGCCAGGCGCACATCCGCTGCCGCAGGTCAAACGCCTCCCTGACCGACGATTCGACCGCGACGCGCAGCACGTCGTAACTCAGCCAGGGCAACACCTCACCGGGCAGGCTTGGCGGGATGCTGGTTGCCACGCCATAATGCTTGACGGCCCACCTGTGCAGCCGGTTCTTGCCCGCGCCCATAAGCCAGTAGTCAGATCCAAACCCGCTCACCGCTTGCAGATCGGGCAGGCTCATTTCCGCGCCGCTGCCAATGAGCGACGATGAGCCATAGCCGCTGATGGACTGCCAGCGGTCGCGGTTCTTGGGCAGACATAGCGCCTTTTGGAAAGCGTGTAGCAGCCAGAAGCGCGATACTGGAATGGTCGGGTGCGCGCCGTTCAGGTATTGGCCGCAGCCGATGTCCAGAATGGGCCAGAGCCACAGCGCCGGGTCTTTGACGGTCACGATCTGCTCTTCGGCCCAGCCCTCGAATAGCATAATCTGACGGGCGATCTGCGCTTCCGGCCCAAACGAAAAGCAGACGACCGGATCGGTATAATGCTGGCGGTCTATCACCCGCTTGAGCGCCATGCCCATGATGCGACTGTCCCAGCCGGACGAATGCAGCAGAACATGCACCTTGCCGGGCAGCCACGACTCTTCCAGGTGGTAGCAAATGGCGTCAAACAGGCGGCCAAAGAACTGTGCTTCTGTCTCTTGCCGGGTCGCCGGCGGCAGGGCAAACAGCGCCAATTCATCGGTGTTGGCCCGGTATGGCGCGATGCCCACGTCGATAAAGACGGTGTTTGGCCCTTCGCTGTAAACCGGCTGGACAAAGTTCTTGCGCACCCTCGCGGTCTTGGGCAGCACGTCGCGGATTAGGTGCGATTGCTTGCCGCCACACTCAAAGACACGGCCCCGGTTGAATTGTCTCATGTGTACGCCCATTGCTCACCAACCTTCCTTCTCAGGTGCGGAAAACAATCGCACAGTATCCCACGCAATTCCCACGACCGCCGCTCCCAGGTGTGGCAGGCGAGGGTGTAGGCTTTGGCATTGGCCGCTATCGGCTCCCAAAAGCCATGCCCGATCAAGTCGTCAAGCGCGATCTCTACGCCCTCCATCTCTTTGTCGCTGAAAGGCCCTCGCGGCTTGCCGTCCAAGACATAACTGTCTGCCGGCTTGTCGAATGTCAGGTAATGGACGCCGGGCATCCAACACTCGCCGATAACCGGCGGCATGGGGTTAGACAGGAACGCCGCGCCCGCCGCCGCACAGTCGAATATCCGCGCCGGTCGCGTGTTGGCCGTGCGGTTCAGGTGAACGACAACCTTTGTCCTTGCCAACAGGCTGGCGTATTCCTGATTCACGCTTTGCCCGCCGGTGTGCCAGTACACCCAGCCGCGCTTTTTGCAGTAGCCCTCAAGCCACGCGCTGAAAGCGGGCCGGGCCGGTGAGTGCTGCCACACACAGTAGAACCCCACGTCAATGTCACGTCTCAGCCCCCGATCCCGGTAGTACCGCTCGTTGACGGCGTAGGGGAGCTGCCTTACCTGGAAATCGGAGCTGTACCAGTTCTCAGGCTTGTCATGGTCTAACAGCACGAGATCGGCCAGCCGTTCAGCAATGCGCCGCTTCGTTTCGTGGATCGACTCGCCCAACGTAGGCCACAGCACGCGGTAGACGACCGGGCTGATCCGGTTGCCCTTGTGCGGCTCGATTGACGGTGCGGAATATTTGCCGTCGTCAAGCCAGATCGCGTCTACGTCTTTCCAGGCTTTCACGTCCAGGCAAAAGTCACGCTCTACGTCGTGATGCTCCCAGGTCAGGCCCGGCACGTCGTAGGCGAAATGACCGTCGATGCGCGGCGCCTGGTTGTACCAATGGCCCCGGTGCAGTAGGGCGAGGTGTAGGGGGATCATACTAAAACGCCCACCACGGCAACCCAGCCCGATACAGCAACCAACGGGCGCCAATGCCGACCGCGATGCCAAGCGCGATGATAAGCAGGCATATGACAAAGACGACCGGTTTACTCTGTCTCTCTATCCAGTTAAACATCCCACCATCTCCAATTCTGCCAGCACTTGCCGGCTCACAAATCCGCTCGTGTCCAGGTCAAACGGCAGCGGGCGGTCACTCCGGTGCTTGCGGCTGTACTTGTCGGTGAAGTACTTTTTCCAGTCAGACCAGACGAACTCTGCCCGCCGCTTGGGCACGAGGTCATGGTAGCAGCGGATAAAATTCATGCGCCTGGCGTAATCTGACAGCGGCAATTCCAGCGGCAAGTCGATCACGGCTACACTGTCCATCTCGGGCCAATGCCCGGCGATCCACGGCGTCGGCTTGCCGTCGTAGGTGATGCCGTCCAGGCCGAATTGTACGTCAGAATCAGCCCGCAGGATGTAGGGCCACATCTTGTCGGCGTGAAACACCACGCCGCTTAGACTATCGCAGCGGTGGACATAGCCCAGGCCGTCGACCGGCTGGCGCAGGTAGGCCGCCGCGTCGGGCGTGACGTAGCAGTTGCAGAACATAAAGACGATTTGATCCGCGCCGCCATGCCGGGCCTCGTGCCAGCCGACATCGGTACTCGTGGCGACCATCTGTGGTACGTAGTAGGATTGGCCGCCAATCTCCGGAAACCACGTCCGGCGGTCGCTGATAAGGTGCGCATTGTCGGGCAGCCAATCGAACCACCCAGCGTCCTTGCGCGTGGTCAGCGGCAGGTACACGGCGTCAAACTCAGCACAGATGCGCTCAAGGCACAGGCGCAGGGTGGCGCGGTAGCCGTCCACGAAACCGACCGGCACAACGGCGGCGGTTATCATCCTTGGGCCTCTTTACTGAGCACCCTCATTTCTTCAATGACGGCCTCTAGATCGTCGATGGTAAATTCACCGTCCAGAACGGCAATTCCTCCTGGCTGAAATCCGAAATAATCTATATTCGGCCTTTTGGCCTGGAGGCGCTGAATAGCCGCCGCCTCGATTCTGTCCCAGTCTTTAGTCTCTTGCGAGCGCAGATCAAGGACCTCCATCATTTGATTCCCTTCCTTTCGTTCTCTTCCTGCCACGCCAGAAACTCACGCTCTAGCACCTCGATCTCTTTGCGCGGCCTGTCCCGGTGTGGCCTGGCCGGCGTGCCATAACACAGCGTCCAGGGCGGCAGGTCTTTGGTCACGAGCGACATAGCGCCCACTGCTACCCCGTCGCCGATGGTCACGCCGGGCAAGACAACCGTGCCCGCGCCGATCACTGTTTGGCGTCCGATGCGCACAAACGAGCGGATCGGCCTGCGAAACGGCGGCATGATGGCCGGGCCTAGCAGCGTGACGCCGGTGTAATCATCCGAGCCGGTCAGGATCTGCGCGCCCATCGCTATCCCTGAGAATGGGCCGATCTCGCACACCCCGCCGCCCATAATCAGCGCCTGGACGGCAATGTGAACGTAATCGCCCAGTGTCACACCCTGCCCGCCGTGGATGAACGTAAAGTCGTCGATGATGCAGTGGTCGCCGATGCTCACCATCTCCGGGTAGACGATGCGCGCCAGCGGGTAGATGATCGTGTTTTCGCCGTGGTGTCTCAGACCTGGAACCATATCGCCGTCCCGTCCATTTCGTTGATCTTGACGTTCAATTCGTCAACCGCGGCCCTGCAGCCGGGCCAGTGGTGGTAGTCGTCTACGATGACCAGGCCGCCCTTCGACATAACGGGCAAGAACCGCTCTAGACATGCCCTGGTGGGCGCATACCAATCTACGTCGATATGCAGCAGTGCGACCTTGACTACCACGACATTTGCCAGCGTTGTTAGCACGTCGCCGCCGATGATCCGCACCCTGTCAGGCGATACCTCTAGCTTGTCAAGAACGGCGGTCACGTCTTGCAATGATGCCCGGCACCAGTCGGGCGTCCACTTGGACGCGGCCCTTTCACCGTCGATCTTGTCCGGCTTGGGCATCCCGATAAAGCGGTCGAATAGCCACAGATCGCGCATTGTTGCCCACGACAGCAGCGCCCCCGAGCCGCCGCGATAGACGCCACACTGGACGATACAGCCGGGCGGCAGGCGACGGCGGCACAAGGCCAGCATCATCTTGAGCCGGTCAGGCGGGATGCACGAGTAGAGCGCGGCGGTGATAATGGCATCGTCGTCTTGGATCATGGCACACCCGGAATCCAGTTGCGGCAGGCTTCGTCGTACTTCCACGAGTAGCGCGCTTCGTCCAGGGCCGGTAGCGTTTCGCCCTGCTTGCGATACCAGCCGACGAACCCCTGGCCGGCGTCGGTGATGACCTTCACGTCAAAGTCACGGAACGCATCTTTCACCGCCGTTAAGGTCTCGTACACCGGCTGGCAGCCCCTCGTTGCCCGCTTGGGGCTGTAGTCGTGAAACACCATCAGCCCGCCGGCTTTGAGCCATTGCCACCAGGGCAAGTCCCAAACCACCATGCCGTGATAGCCGTCGACGAACACGAGATCCAACAGCGGCCCGCTGTAGATTGACAGATAATCCCAGGAGCGCAGCTTGAGCGGCCTCACGTTGGGCCAATATCTGAGCGCCTGTTCGGCATACGAGAAGTGTTTGGCGCTTGGCGTCAGCGTCGTGATGTTCGCTTTGGGCGCGGCCTCCGCCATGACCGCCGCGCTGTAGCCGTAACAGGTGCCCAGCTCCAAAATGTGCGACTCGTAGCCGTCGCACTTGGCGGCAAGCACGAACAGCGCCGCCGCCTCGTGCCGGTCGATCTGGTTCTTGGTCGGCTCGATAGTAGAGCCCACAGCGTCCAGGGCGCGCTTGACCTTGCCATCTTGCAGTGTGGCCAGGATTTCGGCGGGCGTGCCGGTCAGGTTCATGCGTTGCTGACCGTCCTGACTTTTACCTGGATAGCCACAACCACGTTGTCAAGCGGATCGATGTTCTTGTTGTCGAATACGACGAACCGCTGTTGCCGCCGTCCCGTCGTCTCGGTGGGCAGCGGCGTAGTCAGGCAGTTGGTGTCGCGGAACGCGGTCAGATCGGCCAGGCCCGGCGCAAAGGTGTAGTAGCGGGTCAGGCTGGCCGCTTGCGTCGTGCCGGCTGTAGCCAGGACGCCAAGCAAAACGCCGTCATCCCGATAAGCCGCGATCTGAATCTGCCGGGTGCCAACCGTCGCCGTGGTGGTCACGGTCACACCGGCCCACAGCACTTGCCCCTCGTAATCATCGGGCACGATGTAGGTTTTGCGGTTCTTGACGCCTACATCGGTTGCAGCGGCAAGGTAGATTTCTTGCACCCGCCAGACCTCATTGGTCGCCACAACCTCGCCGTGGCACTCGTGGCCCACCTCCTGGTACATGGTCCGCATCCCGTCGGGGATGATTTCGTCTCGCTCTCGGTAGTAATCTGCCATTCTGTCAACCTCCTATTTCTTGCGCTGTCATAGGACAGCAGATATTTGACAACGCGCCAATCCTATGATAGCATGTAACCCTACCAACAACTGGAGGCGCGTAACGATGGAAGATGTTAGGGTATGCAAAAATCCAGATTGCCAATCTGGCGGAAAGCCGCAGCCGTTGTCTGCATTTCGCAAGAGCGGTAACAAGTATCGTGGGAAGTGTAAGGCGTGCGAGACAGAATATCAGCGCCAATACCGCACAACGGATGCGGGAAAGAAGGTATATACCGGCTGGAACAATAGCGATAAGGGCAAGGCGTCTATTCGCCGCTTCGACAAGAGCGAAAAGCGCCGCGATTCCCGCTTGCGCTATCGTACCGAATACCCAGATCGTTGGAAAGAGCAGTATCATCGTAACAATACCAGCGAACGGGCAAGAAAATACAGCAAGGAACGTCAAGCTAAAAAGGAATATCAGATCATAGTGGCCGCATCTGCCATAGTTGATGCAGCTATCCTGCGGGGCGAAATACCGACGCCAAAAAACTTGGCGTGCCTTGATTGTGGCAAGCGGGCGCGAGAATATCATCATCATAATGGCTACGATGATGCCCACGTGCTTGACGTTATTCCGCTCTGCCGTTCGTGCCATGCCCGCCGTCATGTTCGATAGCCGTGCTCTTTTTCCCATTGTTCTACCACCGCCCATGCTGCCCTACTGTCTGAGCGGTCTATTACCTTACCTCTCCATCGCCTACTGGTCATGGGAAAATGTTTGAGCACCGCCGTTTTCTCTGCGTCGGGAATGCCCTCCATGCCGGCATACCTGACGATCAGGTTGTAAGGCCAATTCCCCAAGACGTACAGCTTGACCGGGTTGGCATACAGCGCCCGCAGCAGCGCCCCTTGATCGCGCTTGCCCCAGGCTTTCCATTCCTCGTGCCAGGCGTGAAAGAAGGCCGCCGTCCTGGCGTTGCGCTGGAAGGTAAAGACGCCCCCATTCAGTTGGATCAGCTCGCCACAGCCGATGGTGTTGAAGGTATGGTCGCACTCATCGGCGTTGTCTGACCGGCGCATCTCCCACGCGACGTGGTATTTGGCCGGGTTTTTGCAGATGACCATATCCCAACCGTCCATCAGGGCTTGCCACAGGAACGACGGGTCTTGCTGTAGCTCGGTGTCGCTGTCCATGTAGCCGATGTATTCCCACTCTGCCGGCGCCAGGTCATAGATCAGCGTCTTGGCGTGCCTGCCGCCAATGTCAACGTCCGGGCATTGGATGAACACATCCTCGCCCGCGTCAAGCGGCTCTGTGCCGATGACCGCGACCTCGATCCCCTTGGCGTGCTGCTTGAACGATGCAATCGCCGCTTTTGCGCACTCCCTGGACGGACCGCCATAGGCGACATAGACGACGCCGCGCCGGCCATGGCGGTCGCTCTCGATATGCTGTTCAAGGCTCATTTGGGCCAGGGCGATCTGGTGGTCGTTGGCCCACGAGTCGGCGGTATAGCCTTCGACGGCATGGCGCAGCGCCCCCCGGTCGCTGTCCGTTTTCAGCGCCTCTTTCAGCGCCCGGCACATGTCGCCGTAATCGCCGGCCTCGTAGCGGTGGACGCCGGGCATGTCGGGCAGGTCGTCAAGCATCCCGACGCCCTTGGGGATGACAACGGGCACGCCGCAGGCCAGCGCCTCAAGCGGCGGCATGGGCACGCCTTCGACGGTGCTGGTACACAGAAACACGTCCAGGCTGTTGTACCAGGCCGGCAGCGCCTCCCATTCCAGCGTCTCGGTATCGACCGGCCAGCCCTTGCCGATGGCCTTGACGGCCCACTTGCCGGACCTGTCGCCGGCCAATTTCGCCACGAGCTTTTCGCCCTTGCGCCCGCCGGGGTGGACGTAGCCGGCAACGCCGATCACTGGCTTGTCGTTCTTGGCGCGCTCCGTAATCACGAACTGCGGGTCAATCGGCGGCTTGGGGCACAACGCGACCGGGCCATACTCTGACAACTCGGCCAGGTACTGGCGGGCAGCGGTGATGCGCATGTCCACATTATTGCAGGCCAGCTCCCACCAAAAGTGCTTCCACGGGACGTGCGTCTCGTGGTGAGTGAACCAGGCCGCGACCGGGGTCACGTGCCAATCGCTGAACTTTTCGGCAAATTCGACGTAGCAGATAAAGTAGGTGATGTCGGCTTGCCCATTCGGCGTGCGGGTGTATGTCCAGCCGGTCGTATCGGCCAGGATGCGCGCCAGCCGGTCAAGGACCGTGCCCTTGCCGATGCCAGAGTAGACGATGTTGGCGTTCAAGATGTCGCTCCAATCGCTCGCTGATTGCGTCGGGCCTTCGCCTCTGCAAATCGCGCCTGATAATCCTTGACCATCATGGAAATCGCATCTTCTATGCTCGCGCCAGTCCATGACCCGTCAGTCGATACCCCCATCCGCCCCATCTCTCGAAACTCTCCGACGGTGAAAGCCCTTAATGGCGCATAATCCCGCGCCTCTGGGTGTCGCTCAAGAATCTTAAGCAGCTTTTCACGGGCAAGCTCACCCTCTGGTTTTCCGGCTTGGTCCTCCGCCAGCCTTGCGAGTGCCAGCGCCTTTCTCTTCCAGGCGTTCATTTCTCCCCTTTCGTATCCTGCAACTTCTTGCATTGTTCACAAGTAACGTTGTCTGGATCAGTGGTTGCCTGCAATGCGTATTTGCCACAGAGACAAAGAGGGTCAAATATGCCGTTAACATAATGAACCGGCCAGTCGGCATCAAACTTGAACGCCTTGGTAGTGGTAAGGGTTATTGTCGCCATCTCTCCCCTTTCATGCTTTCGCCGCGCCGAATCGGTGTGTCACCAACTCGCCGCCATTGTACGCCCGCCCGAGCAGCCACGTTCTCACCGGCTCGCGGCCCAGCGCCCGAATCAGCGCGCCTTGATCCATCGTGCCGAACCGCGCCCACTCTTCACGCCATGCCTGAAAGAATGCGCGGGTCTGGTCTGTTTTGCGTGCGAAAAAGACGCCGCCCTGTAGCTGCAACGGCCTGGGGTTGTCCATCAGGGTCAGCTCGCGGTCAGCGTCTGAGACGTGCCACAGCAGGCGGGTTTCCTGGTTGTCGCTTGGGGTGATGACCAAATCCCAGCCATCGGCCAGGATGTCGAATCCGGCCATGAGCGGGCCGTTGACGCGGGTGTCGGCGTCGAGGTACAGAAAGCGATCCCACGGCGATAACTGGTCAACGTGCAGCTTTGCCCGCCGCGCTCCCCAGCCCTCGTCGCCGCCAAAGCGCATGATGTGATCCGCGCCTTTCATGGCCCGGGCGTCGGTGATGCACAGGACCGGCAGCCGCTTGTTGTGCCGCTTCAGGCTGGCTATGCTTGCGGCGGCTTCGGCCTGGGCTGCCGTGCCATAGGCGATGTACACTACGCCGTGATCCACCGTATCAATCGCCACCAGTCCTGTACTGCGCCCGGAATGTGGGCGTGATGATCGGAGGCTCTGAATAGGGCACGATCTCGGGCCAGTCAGGGTGCTCAAATATCAGGGCGATGACTTGCCTGATATAGTCATAATAGGCAGTAATGAACCGTGTACCCTCTGGCAATCCGTTGACGCATTCCATGGCCCTATCTTTGCCAACATGCCATCCGGTTGTCAACATGCCTTGTAGCAGTTCTGGCGATACAAGTACTATCTTTCGCCGTGTAGGTTGCGATATGTCTAGTCGCCACGGGAGCATTTTCCACGTCTTGTCCATGATGGCCCTTTCTATGCCGTGATCTGAGTCGGGCACGGTATCCACCCATTGCGGAACAGGACATCTACCAGGGCCAAGGCCAATAGATCCAATTCGTCTTCATGTTCACTGCCGGTCAGCGCCTTCAGTTTTAGTGCGCTGGCAATACCGTGCAAAACCTCGTGCATGATGGTATGCCACAGATCTTCATTTCCGCGCCCGTTGTCATAAATACGGATAGTGCGTGTCCAGAAATCGATTTGGCCCCACAGTGATTCGCGCCTGAAGAGGTCTACATCGGAGGGCTTGTCTACATATTCAACTCCATAAACAAGGCCCAAGATGTTGATAGCTTGTGGTTTTTCCATCGCTTTCCTTTCTACGCTGTGGTCGGCGCCCATTGGCCTGTCCAGGTCACCGGCAGGGCCAGCGTCAGCGGCTTGACCCGGTACAACGCCCGCAGGAATGATAGCCGGTCCATCTTGCCGTTCGACTCGCCGTCCCAAATCTCAAGCAGCGTCCTTGTCTCAGGGCACCTGCGCATGAATACCAGCCGGGTGTCGTACATTGGCACGCGCAGGTCACGGATGATCGACTTGGTGCGCTCGCGCTCTTCGTCGGTGCCCTCGTTCATGGCCAGCTCACGGTAATCCCACAACGGCGCGGCGACCTGCCATTTGTTCAAGAATGAGAAGCCGGCCCCTAGCAGGTGGCGAGGGGTGGCGGCGCGGGTATCCCAGAAGCAGGTTTTCTCCCAGCGCAGCTCATACTTGCCGGGGTTGGCCCATTCGACCTTGACCTCTTCGTAGCTGGCCGATCCCCAAAAGACCATAACGCCCGCCGTGCCCGCCGGCTCTTCGGCTTGCATCGCTTGGGGGTAGGGCACGACGGCAGAGCCTTCGGCGATCCATGCTTGGGCGGTTTGCTTGCCGACCTGGACCCAATCGCCGGGCCAGCGGTCAATCGACTGGCCGCCGGCGCTGATCCTTTTCGGCTTGGTGAGTTGTAACCAGACTGGCACGGTTGCTCCTTTCATGTGGGGGGCCGGGTGAAAGGAGAAGCCCCGGCCCCCCATTGCCAACGCGATCCGCGCTTTGGCCTTAGTGGACGATTTCGTCCCACTCCGTTATACCGACGGGCAGGTAGCGCCCGACGATGCCATAGACGACGACGCTGTAGACGTTGCCGCCCGCGCCGCCGTTGGTGGTCTGGACGCGGATGAAGTCAAAGCCACCATCCACGTCAAGCTCTTCGGTGCGCAGCTCGATCCCAACGGCGTTGCTGTCGTCGCCGCCGTTCAGTTGGGTGATCGCCTTGCCGGTGACGAACTTTGCGCCGGTGCCGGCCACATCGGTTGCTTGCCAGATCGCCACGTCGAGGGGGTTGACCATGTTGCCGGTCAGGATCTCGACGAACACCCGATGGTAGGTCGCCACCGACACCCACGGCGTCGAGATGACGCCGGCCTTGGCGATCGGGTAAAGGGTTGCCAGTTTTTCGTGAACTTCCGAGAACTCTTCGGTATATGCAGGCATGTTATCCTCCTAGCTGCCCGTCGCGGCGTCAAGGATGACGAACGGCGAGATTTGCGTGGTTCCGTCGCTCAACCGGAGCGGCTGGGACAGCCATTCCTGCCCGTCGACGCGATGTACCGCCCGCCAGGTGGTCAGGTCATAGCGGAACTTGTAGTGCTTCGAGGCGTCGATGGTCGTTGCCTGGCGGTCGCCGACGAGGTAGTACCGGCAATCGGCCAGGATGATGTCGCCGCGGTTGCCCAGCAGCGGGCAGTGCTCGTTGTAGAACACCGGATAGCCGAACAGCGTGCCAGGCATACCGTCGCGGGCGTTCGGGATGAACACATAGGACGGGTTGCCGGCCGGGCCGTTCAGTTGGAGCAGGGACGGCAGCGCCGACTTGGTGATGAACCAAACCGGGTTTCCGTAGCTGTGTTCCAGCATGTTGATGATGTCGACCAGGCCGATAGCGCCCACAACGGCCCTGCCCTGGGCGAACGTACCGGGCGCGCCAATGATGCCCATCGGTTGGCCGGCGCCGGTGCCGTTGATGAACGCCTCTTCCTCGTACCAGGAGATCGAGCCGGTGAAGAGCTGCGACAGCAGCGCCTCCAAGGATACGGCGGAATCCTCAAGCAGCTCGTCTGACGCTTCGGTCAGGCACACCAGCTTGTGGGCCACGAGGTTGATCTGGCGGAACTGCGGATCGGATTCGTCCTTGTAGGCCGCCTCTTCGGTCCAGTGGCCAAGGACGCCGCCGAACCATGCCGGGCGTCCGGCCGTGGTGTTGGTCTGGTCCAGGACGGGCCATTGAATCTGGCGCCGCCGCATCGGGACGATGGTTGCCCGCGGGCGGACCTGGAGATCGGGCGCGGGCAGCTTCAACAGCTCGGCCCGCTGCTCGACCGGGACCAGGAAGCCGCCGGACGCGCCGACGTTCTCTACCAGGTCCTTCGTTTCCTTGCTCTCCCAACCCTCTTTCATCTGGGTTGGCGGCTCGCTGTTGTCCTGAAACGAGGTCAGGCGCGGGTCGTAGCGGCCTTTGAATGAGGCCGCATGGACGCCGGTCAGCATCTCGCCGAGCGACTTCCAGGTCTTGGGACCCGGCGCGCTCTTGGTCTGGCCCATGGTCAACAGGTCTTGGCGGCTGCGCTCCAGATCGCCGATAGCGGCGGCCTTTTCGCGGAGTGCCTTGACCTCGACCACGAGGGCCAGGAATTTGGCGTTTTCCTCACCGCTCGCGTCCGTCTTGGCGGCCAGGGCTTCGGCCTCGGCCATCTTCAGACTTGCGGCGGCCAGGAGATCGGTCTGAGAAGTGCTCAGATTCATAGTCACACCTCCGTTAGTTCTAGCTTCAATCGTTCGATCATCGCCTGCTTCTGCCGTGGGTGGAGGTCCGGCCCGGCGGCAGCCTTTGGCTTCTCTTCATCGCCCTCGTCGGGCGGTTCGGATTCTTCGTCGTAATCGGCCCATTTCAGGAAGGCGTCCAGCGTCGCCATTGCCGCCCGCGCCTCTTCGAGCTTTTCCTTGCGGACGCGGCGGCCGGCCTTGGCCTCTTCGGGCGGATCGGCGCTATCCAACACAACGGCATGGACCGCGCCTGTCCCGGCGGCCGGCAGCTTGCGCCGGCGTCGCTTGCGCTTCTCTTCGTCGTCGTCTTTGGTGCCCTCGGCGAACATGCCCACACACATGGCAACAGCCTGGTCTTGCTCGCGGCCCTCGTTGACCATGGCCGGGATGCAGCGGGCCATGAATGCCTCTTCGGTTTCGTCGTCGCCGGGCTTGACCTTGGCCTCGTCGGCAGCGGGCGCGGCGTCCTTGGCGGAGAGGTTAGCTGTAGCAGAATTCATACCCCAGATCACGTCACTCCACTCAAAAAGTTTCAGTTCTTTCAACTCCCTGATTGTCTTTTTCCCTTGTGCCGTGTCAACGCTTGAATACTCGGCAATGATCGGGTCGTAGCCAATCGAGGCTTCGTCAACCGCCCCCTCACGGATAAGGGTAAAGACTTCGCGCCCCGGCTGTGTGCCCAAGATGTATTGCGCCTTGACCCATAGGCCGCCAGTTGCGTCGGGATATTTCAGCAGCAGATCGGGTGGCAATTCAGCCCGGTTCAATTCGCGCATTTCCAGCGTCTTGGCTACGACGTTGCGCACGCTCCTGCTATCGTGCTGATCGAGACCCTTTATCTTTAGGCCGCGTTCTTGGATGGTCTTGCTGAAAGCTCCATTCCAGATACGGTCATTTCCCTGGTCAATGTTGCCCATGACGGCGACGATCTTTTCAACGATGCCCTGCGCTTCGTCAATCGGCCCGATGTAGGATGCAAATTGTTTGTGTTCCATGCTTACCCCCTAAACGCAAAACGCCAGCCCTGGGCCGTCTTGCGACTGGCTCAAATGGCTGGCGTTCCGTGTGGACTGCCGTTATACGTCTAGTGTATTATACTGTGCCGGGCGGTTGCCCCTTTGCCGTTTTTCGCAGCTCCGCCGTCCGTGGCGATATGCCCAGCTCGCGCTCAAGTGCATCGACCAGCATGAGCAGCGCCTGGCGCACGGCAACCCAGAACTCGCGGCCTGGGGTCATTTCCCTAGCTCCAAGATGGTCACGGTTGCGATGCTGCTGCCCTTGAATAGCTGTTCCCATTGCGCCTTGAGTTCTTGCAGCTCACCACACGACAACGGACCCTCTACCACAATCCCGGCCTCGCTGAAATCGCCTAGCGGGATAAAGTCACCGTCGGCATCTGGCGCGCCGGCCAGCGTGGTGAGCGTAATGTTGCCGGTAGATTGGATGGTCATTTCGTCTCACTCGGCCCGACAACCGGCCCCGACTTGACGTCGATCTCGACCGTGACCGGATGGCCGCACGTCCGGCAGTTGACGGTCGCGGTGTAGGTCTGGTAGCTCTGCGGCAGCAGAACGTCAACCCAGCCTTGACAATTCGGACAGCGGACTTTCATGCCGGCGCTCCTTCTTGCCAACTGGCGGGCACCGATAGGCCCCGCCCATTCAAGAACTCAACAATAAACGGGTCAGGGCCGGCGGTGCGCGCAAACCGTACTGCAAGCGTGTCGGTTTCAGGGCCATAGCCCAGGCCCCATATACCGGGCACGCCCGCCAGGAACGAAACGCCGATCTCTTCCGTTGTGTATTCTGTCGGCGGCGGGGTAGCTGTCCAGTCCATCTTTTCCATTAGCACGTTGTTTTGGTGAACTTGTATAACCACCGTCTTGCGCGTTACCTTGAATCCAAGCACCCGCGCCAATGCCAGCACGCGGTTGTCTGTCCACGTTTTCATGTTCTCCCCTTTCAATTCAGCGTAATGGTTATCCACTCAGGCCACCACGGCGCCTTGACATATTGCACCGGCACCGGACCTTCGTTTGTGCGCAGCCCGAACCATTCTACAAGGCCATACCAGACGTTCATTGACTCTCCTTTCACTTTGCCACGATCTTGACCACGAAATCTTCTAGCTTGTCCTTGATCGCGCTTTCGTTCTTCTCAAAGGCCGGTTGCAGGTATGGCTGCGCCCGCGTGCCCTTGATGCCGATGGCCCACCAGACCTCGGCCTCGTTTGCGCCATGCCGGCGCGCCCAGCCCTCCAGCGCCCGGAACGGTGGCCAGTGTGGCTTCGATCCCGTCTCAACCGCAGCGGCATACTTCACATTCGAGCCGACGACGCCCTTGACGCCGCTGCCAATAACGCCCCTTTCGACCCGTGGTGTGATGCTGGCTCTCAGCCGCCCAGTGTCCACCGGGGCTAGAATCTTGGCGTCGCGCTCTACCATCAGCGTACAGGTGCGCATTGTCTCTACCAACGGCGAGCCTTCCAAGTCGCGGGCTACTTGCTCCATCTTGGCTTGGGTTTCCTTTAGGCCCTTTATTTCTAGCCGGGTCGCTTCGTCAAGCCTGGGCATCGTCCATCACCGGCAGAATAGTACAGCGGCAATTGCACACCTCTTCAGCCGGTGCGTTCATGTCGCCTGGGTATTCCATGTCATAGCCGCCAACCCGAAACGGCTCGCCTACTTCGACGACCTGCCCATTGGCTGCGCCGTGGCTATCGCGTTGCCTGCCGTCTATCGCGGTTAGCCATTCTTTGCGCTTGACGCCCCAGCCCTTGTAGATGGCATTGCTGCCGTATGCTGAGCTGCGGATGGTTTCCGTTCGGGCGATCACCTCTCGTCTATAGGCCGGCATACGTTCTTTGTACCAGGCGAAATCTTCCGGCGATAGGCTGCCATTCATCCATTGCTCAAACATCTTGTCCAGGTTGTCGGTCATTTCGTCGATTGACCAGCCCTCGGTCATGCCCTGCTGTAGCATAGAGCGGACCGATCCTTCTGTCGTCTCGGCTATCTTTTGCGCGAACGGGATCAAGTAGGTGTCGAAAAATGCCTCAGAAAACAGATTACGCACGTCAAACGATATGCCGAATGCGGCATTCAGCATTTGCCCTTGGTCGGTAACAATCGCCTCAATCAGCGGCCAAAACTGCTTGCGCCAGTTCTCTTGGCTATCCCCGGCGATGTAGGCCAGGATCATGTCCAGCAGCTCGCCATAGTTCAGCGTCGCCTTGCGCGCCTTGCTCTTGCCCTTGGCGTCCGCGACCAGGGCCAGGATAGCGCGGCGGTCATCCTCGAAAGCCTGGACGGCCGCCTCGCTGAACTTGGGCTCCCAACGGCGGGCGATGTTGTCTTGCTGTTTCCAGAGTAGGGCTTTTTGGTCGGGGGTCAGGGTGGATTTGGTTTCGGCGGGCGCGGTCGCCTTCCCCTCCGCCTCTTCGCCCTCGCTCTCCGTTATCGTTTCTTGCCCGGTCGGCTCCGCCTCTTCGGCCTGGGTCGTGCGTGCCGGGATGGCGGCTTGGCGCTGTCCGGCACCTAGCAGCGACGTTACCGGCACGGAGTTGAAGGGCAAGAACCCCACGTCATCACCGGGGAATCTGTCGGCCAATTCTACGCCAACCGTCTTGGCGGCGACTGTCCAGGGCATACCACGATCCCATGCTTCGCATATACTGGTCATCAGTTTCGGGGTGTCTTTGCGCAAGGCCGGCACATTGGCAAAGTCAAACTCCACAAACGAGCCGGCGACGGTGGGTAGCTTGCTCTGGTACTCTGTCTCGAATAGGCCCATTTCGGGAACCATCGTATCTTCCCAGAATGCCTTGCGCGCCTCTTCGTAGTTGCTGAACGTGCTGCGCTCCATGCCGTACCGGGTGCTAATCAGCACGGCCGGCACGCCGAACGGAGCGACCATGCGCGATTCGTCGCGGCTGTCGATGTTCTCAAAGCCCATCTCGTTGAACGCCAGGCCCACCCGCTGGTACTTGCCGCCCTGGTCCAGCACGGCGGTATCTGACCAGTTCTCATAGCCGCCGTAAACCTCCATCCAACGCTCGCGGGCACTGGCCACTTCGTCGTTGGTCATGGGCACGTCAAACGACAGCACGCCGGGGATCATCGCGCCATGCTCAAAAAAGAGCTTGAGAAACTTGGTCGCGGCGTTGTCTACGTCGGCAGACCAGGCCATCGGGCTGATAGGCGACAGGCCCCAGCCCAGCCCTTCCAGCGGGTCGCCGGGGTTGGGCAAGCGGACGTGGATCATGTCTTGGGGCAGGATCGGGAAAGCGTCAACCCATGACTTGCCCTCGGGTGTGTAGAGGTAGCCCTTGAGCGTGTTGCGCGGCCCCGGCACAATGGCGACGCGATCCGGCCGTAGGGCATACAGCGACGTGGGCGCGCCGTCCTTGCGAACCTTGTTGTCGACGTAGACAAATGAGTTGCCGATCAGGTTCAGGAATACGGTGTTGAGCATCTGAAACTCTGACCAGGCCATGAACTCGTTTGGCTGCCGGCACAGCGCGGCGAGGGGTGCGGCATCGGGCAGCGTGATGTGTTCGTCACGGTTGCCAGCGTAGGCGCGCAGAGGTGCGACACAAGCGGCGCGGGCCTTATACATGATTGCGCTGTAGATGATCGCGTTTTGCTCAAAGCCTTCCTGTACATAGGCTTCGGCGTTGACGATCGACCACTGCGGTTGACCGGAACGCCACGACGGCCAGTAGAACGGCGCTTGCTTGCGCTCGATTGCCGGCCAGCCGTGGCGGTAGTAGGCGACTGCCTTTCTCAGGCGCTCGATTGCTGATGGTTTGTTAGCCAACGAATACCCCCCTTGGCCCGTCCAGGTACATTACCGCATACCGCATAGCATCCATGCCGTGATCGTTCTCTTTGATTGGAGCCTCTTTCACTATGCGGCCCGACGGGTCTTTGGGCCAGACATAGCCGGTGAACTCATCTTCTGTGCAAGTCGGGCGCTTGTCGTGCTCTAGGTTTGGGTCGTATTCAACCGACGAACCGCGCATCAAGAACAAGCGCGGCTTGCCGTCATTTGCAATTTTCAGGCGCGATTGGACGGCCTGGATGCCCGGCGATACGTCCTTCTTTGCCGGCCTGGTTGTCACGCCGTACTTTTCCAATGTGGCCCTGTCCTCTGCGTCGTGATCTGCAACCGTCGCCTCGATCTTTTCCCCCTCGCTCAGCCTGACAATGTGCCGGGCGTGATCCTCTACCAGCTTGCGGGTGTGGTAAATCTCCCGGTAACGGTATGCCCGCCCGTCGCCGTCCATCGCCCACCACTGGCAGACAAAAGCGTTGGTGTACCCAAAATCTATCGCCCTGATTCGCCGCCATTCCGCCGGGATGTCAAACCTGTCAACAACATGGATCGCCTGGTCGAATGTGTCATAGACCGCGCCCTCAGCTTGTATCCATTGGCCCAACGCCAGCCGCTTGTGCAAAACGCCGGTCAGCCCGGCCAATGTCTCGCTGTACGACGCCGGGTTGTGCCAGTTGTCGGTAGCGGAGCTGTAATAGACCTTCGCCCCGCCGCCGCTGATAAGCCGTTTGTAAATCCAATGCGTCGGCGAGTCCGGGTTGGTGGTCAGCACGATCTGGAGCCACGGCGCCGCCTTGCCGCGCATACGGGTCAGGATTTCGTTATAGTCATCCTCAACAAAGCGGGTCGCCTCTTCCATCCATACGATGTCAAGCGCCCCGTCTTGCCCGATGCTCCTGATTTGCTCCCGCTGCTGTTCGTCGGCCATGCCGCCATAGGCCAGGATCGAGCCGTTGTCATACTCGAATCGGTGCTTGCTCGGGTAGTGCCGGACCTGCGGGTCGCGGCCTATCACCGCCCGGTCCATGAAAAGGACCGTGCTGTTGGTCATCGAGTCGCGGGTCTTGCGGAGCATCAGGCCCATCGCGCCGGGATAGCGTTTCATGTAGCCGTGCAGCTTCTCGGCCGCCAGCCGTGATTTGCCGCCGCCCGCGCTGCCGGTAAACAGCACAACCGGCGAGGTGTCCCGCCACGGCTCGACCTGCCAGGACAGCGGGTTGAATCTGGCTATGATTTTGGTGTTAAGGTTCTGTCGGCCAATCGTCGGGCGAGATGCTAACATAGCCCTTGACCGCCATTTCTACCGGCCCGCCGTCCGGCCCGCTGATTTCCTTGCGCTCGATTGGCAAGCCGACAAGATAATTCAGGATCAGCTTTGCCCATGCCACGTCGCCGGATTGCGCCCTGGACAATCCGGTATTGAAGAGCTTATCTAGCTCTTCGTCTGTCATGATGTTTGCAAGGCGGGCGATGCACCGCTCTTCAACGGAACGCCGCGGGCGGCCGCCATTGTTGCCCTTGGCCGCCTGGTTGCCCTTACCAAATCGCCCGTTTTGTTCCCGTTCGCTCACCGTGTTATTCCCGTGTTATCTCGGCTCCCCTCTGCCGGGCCGGATGCAGGAGAGAGAACACCCGGCCCGGCTCTGAAAGGGAGGAACGATGCGCCGCCCCCGCTGCGGCCTTCATTCTGCGCTCGCGTTCGTCTGGTCAGCGCAGGTGATGGTTATTGTTGTGTCGTGTGGCGGCTGGCAGGTCGGCTCTCCGATCCACCATGTGCCACCGTAGGGCCACCACTGTTTGGCCTCCAATGCCGCTACCCGCTCTTCCAGCGCCTTGATGCGCTTGAGCAAGTACTTGACTTTGAGCTTCTTTTTCACGGCCTTACCCCCGACGATGTAGCAATCTGCCATGTCGCCTCTCATTTCGGCACCCAAAACGCCGTGGCTCTGCGCTTGGTCGTCGTATCCATCCGTTGGGCACATTCCAACTGTCCGGCCTTGACCATCTCAGCCAATAACCTCTCTGCAAAGTTGCGGCTCACCCGCCGCCGCTCGGCAAACTGGGTGATGGTGAACTCGTGAGCGGCTATCGGCGGCGGGATGTCTGCCAGCCTGGCCGCCGCGTCAATCGCCTCTGCCCTGGCCAGCAAATCTTCGGCGGTCACATTGCCAAACGGCCTCACTTCGTCCATGCTACCCTGTTTCTCGGCCTGAAGCGCAGCTCGTATGGCGTCCAGGTCCCGTCCTTGCAAAACAGCCGCAGCCCGCCCGGCGGCTCGACCTTTGGCGTGTGCAGCTTGCCGTTGACCCACGCCGTCGGCAATTGCCAAGCTGGGCAGAAATGGCAATAAAGCGACTCAAAGAAGCCTCGTGCCCGGATGTGGACATGGTGAAAGATGGCGACGTGTGGCGGCGGAGTGCCTATCTTGGCATATTCGATCCATAGGTATTCGGCCTCTCTGGCGGCCCCGCTGTCCACCTTCGACGGGATGCGGCTCACGGTGCCCGGCGCGTGCTTCTCCTGGATGCGAACCCCGTCTATCTCGTCGGTCCAGATCCACCACGAGAACTGCTGCCCGTTGCGAACCACCGGCCAGCCCCGCTCTGCCAGCGTCTCGGCGTACCGTTCGTCTCCGTTGGAGGCCGGCCCGTCGTGCGCCGGCGTCCCTCGCAGAAACACCGCGCCGTCAAGCACCGGCCTGGCAACCGCCAATGCCTGGTACACCGCCCGATCCTGGTCGTGCTCGTTTTTGGCCCATAACTGCGTTGTGCCGTGGTGATCTCCGTCGCGCAGGTCGCCGCCGAATACGGCAAGCACGGGACAACCGAGCTTTTCCTTCAGTCGCGCAGTGTCTGCCCAGAACGCGCACCAGCACTCCCAGAACCACAGCATCTCTTTCGGCGGCTGATACGTGCCGCCATCGTCCAGGCGCACAATTGGCGGGCACAGGGCAAGCGTCGATCCGACGTGCAGATCGCCGACGTGTACGGTTAGCGTTGCCATATCGGCGCGGCCTGAATGCGGCGAGCTGTCATATTGCCCGATCTCCGGGCGTGCGTCTCGGCAACCCGGCACAAGGCCGGCTCAGGTCGCGCCGGTTGGTTTTCGCCATGCTGTTAAGGTGCGGCTGCCCTGCGTTGCTTTGCCATGATGCACGGCCGCCCGGCAACCTCTTTCTCGTGCTCTGTCATGGTCTCTTGCATAGACGCGAGCCGGGTATTGCCGTTGGTCTGTAGTTGCTCCATCCGCGCCAGAATCTTGGCTATCTCAAGCAGTGACCCGTTGACCTTTTCGGTCCACTTGTCGAGCTGCTTATTCCAGATGACAAGCAGGGCGATGATCACGCCCGCGACGGGCATCTGGGTGAACAGCGCCTCCCACATCGCCTCGGTCATGGTTCGTCCTTCTTGCAGCAATCGCCGCCGATAAATAGGGAATTAGCCGTGTCGATCTTGGCGATCATCTCCATGTTGGCTTTATCCTCGTAGGCAATGGCGGCGATGACCGTCACGAACACGGGCTGCGTCGCGGCCCACGTTGCCATAATGAGCTTTGCTGTGGCTTCGTCAACGAGCGTGCCGACCCACAGGCCCAGGATTGCGGCGATAGCGTCCAGAATGGCGAGCCAGAACTTGCGGCTACGGAGTAAGACTTTGAACGGATTTTCCATGATTATCCCCTCCCGTTTATGTTCTATCACATTATGGCACGTTGGGCGGTTGCCCCTTTGCCGTTTGCGTGCAAATCGTCCATTTGCCGTCGTCGTCGCGGTATATCGGGACCATGCGCGATATTCTGTTGAGCATGTCCCGAGCCGAGCGGTCGGTTATGCCGACGATGCGAGCGGCGTCTTGCGCCGTCACCCGCTTGCCGATGGTCAGTAGGTAGACCAGCACGGCAACTCTCTCGCTTGGGGTGCAGGGGTCTAACATGGCGCTAGTCGCTGGGTGCGCTGTCTTTCTTGCCTGGTGCGGCGCATGATTCGATGCCTTCATACCATCGACCGTTAACCACCAACGCGGACGGGCACCATTTGCTCTCTATGAAGTTTCGGGCGGCCGTTTCGCTAGTCCCTTGCGCCATGAGCCACGCGACAAGCTCTTCACTTGTGGCGAATACCGGACTTATCGGCGAGCCTTCCGATACGGTTTCCCAGACCTGCCAGCCGTCGCCCTCTAGCGGCTCTGTCTTTTCCCAGGCATCGGCAAGCTCTTTGTACCCAGGGGCCAAGCCGCTGCCGTTGCACTCCGGGCACCTTTCCCAATCCTCTGGAAGATTGGCAAGCGTGGCGAGCTTATCGACCGCCGCCCACGCATCCATACTGTCATGGCCTAAACCGCTACGAAGCCCAGACCTGCCACACAGCCATTCGGTGAGCTTGGCATACTCTGGAAACTTGCGGAGGTTGTCGGTATCCCACAAGAGATGGTTGACGTGCTCAGATATGGCCCAATAGGCCCCAGACCACCCGGCCCGACATGCCGGGCATTTATGGCTATCATACTCACAGACGTAGCCATCCCATACCTTTCCAATCGGCCAATCGAAATCTAGCGGCACCCGTTTGATTTCCCTGCTCATAGTTCTCTCCTTTCAATCGTTGCAACAACAAAAAGCGCCGCCGTGCCAACGCACGACAGCGCCTATGCGGTTTGTCAAGCCCCCTTGTGCCTTTTGCACACATAATTCCCATGCCTAGAGTATAGCATACCGCCGGCCCGCTGTCAATAGGTT
>JBDKTA010000071.1 GCA_039680605.1 Planctomycetaceae bacterium
AACCTATTCCGCGAAGAGGACCATCCCCGCGACGACGAGGGGAAGTTCGCCGAGAAGGAAGAAGGCAAGACCACTGAGGCGTCGAAGCCGGCGGGATCCGGCAAGGACTGGCAAGCCAAGCTCGCCGAAGCCAAGGCCGATCGGGACGCCAAGACCGCCGAGGAGAATATCCCCGAGGACGAACAGCGGCGCCGAGCCGAGGCCGTCCGCGGGGCCAAGGCGCGGAAGGCGATGCTGCCGAGCAAGGAGGATATCGCGAAGGCCGAGGAGGCGGTGAAGGAGGAAAGGAAGAAAGCGGCCGATGACACCCTGATCGGCGACGACGAACGCGCCTACCGCGAATGGGCCGAAAACGCCGCCAACGTGGCCGGCGACCCAGAGAGCTTCAGCAGCAAGGATCTCGACCGTGCTGGGGCCTACCAGATGCATGCAGCGAGGCATTACCGCGAGAATGGCAAGCCGAACTTCGCCGACAGCAGCGAGCGGGAAGCCGACTGGTATTACCGCATCGTGCGCGAACGCGGCCACAAGCCCGGCACGCCGCAGTGGAGCGAGGTGCCGAAGAAGAAAGGAAAAGGACATGCGGAACTGGGAAACAAAGGCGGGGCCGAAACCAAGACCAAGCCCGCCGCCGCCGCTCCCACCAATACGCCACGTTCCACCAAAACCATCAAGGTCGGGCAACTCGTAACTTACGAACATAAAGTCGGAACGTCACCCGCCGAGTTTCGTGGATACCACAACGACCCACAGACCGGCGAAAAGATGGCACGCGTAATTGTACGCGAGCCAGGAGAAGTGCCTTTCGAGACTTCAGTGAAGTTGTCGGAAATCAAGGAGAGCAAGGAAGGCGGCCGCGCGAAAAACACCAAGCCGCCACGATTTACCGCCTCCGACATGCTGAGCGAGCATTTCGACTACGGCGGCGAGATGTGGCCGCTGGGCGACATCATGGCTGACCTTCAGGGGAAGGGGCTCGACGATCGGGAAATCGACCGATTCGTGCAGGGGCTGCAACTAGCGAAGGCCAAGCGGCAAGAGGAGGACGAGCAAGCCGCCCGGTCGCCGGCGACGATGACCAAGGACAACTTCTTCGACAAACACTTCGACAAGTTCGTGGACGAGCTTGAGGGAAAGGATTCCGGAAGAAAACCCGATCCCATCGACGAAGCCACCAAGTTGCTGAAGAGCGGAAAGTTGTATGCCTTGGATAAGTCGCTTTTGAAGTCCGCCATCGAGGCAGCCCGAAACGGAGACATCGACCCGCTTTTCGAGCGCATCGAAAAGGTTAAGGCAAAAATAGCCAAGCAAGACGCTGAAAACGCATCGGAGCAAAAGCGACTGGACGCTGAGCGTGACCGCATGGCAAAGGAGATGGTCGCTAAATACAAAACGCCGGAGCGGATTCGGAAGGAATTGGACAAGCTCGAATCCAAGCGAGGCAGTGGTAACGCATCCGAGGATCGAAGCGCCGTGTATAAAACCAGCCCCAGTACGTACATGGAGCAAAAGGCGATTTTGGAGCGGGCATACGACATTGTGAGCGCACCAGGAAAAGGCTCACCGAAGGTCGCCTACTCCCGCCACAGCGACCGCGACCTCCTCGCCTACCAGCTCTGCCAGCGATACTACCGCGAGTCTTCTCCTGTCGAGCAGGAGTGCTTCTGGGCCGGTGGGGCAGGCTCAATTACCGTGATCCAGGACAACCAGCCCCTGCGATACACCCGCAGCAGCCGGGGCAACGTGACCGTTGAAAAACTGGTCCTTTAGGAAAAAAAACACGGAGTCCACTTGACAAACCCTCCAGGCACAGTTCACAATAGTGGACAGATTCGGGCAGCGGACAGAATCCGCTACCTCCGAGTCGGCTTGATCCGGGAGCTTGAACGGCTTCTGGACCGGGCCACCGACCCGCAGTTCACGGGAACCGTGGGCCTGGAGTTGTCCTCAAAGGAGGGCCGGCCAGGTGAGCCGAGAATCACCGTCACGCAGTACGGTATGCGTGACTGACCGAACAATACGAGGGTTATTGGACGCAACCAAGCCCCCGGCGAGTGCGGACCCGAATAGGAACGGGCCCCTGCTTGCCGGGGGTTTTTTCGTTTCTTGGGGGCAAAAGCCGCATGGCCGTCGCACTGGCAGGCATCGAGAAAGGGGCGCTTCCGCGGGGGAATATCCGTGGGGCCGCCGCCGCCTTCGACCCGGCGCAGTTCACCACCGTGCCCAACGTGCCGGTCTTCGCCGAGCACCAGACCAAGGCCCGCGACGGCCGGCAGCTCGTCTTCGGCGCCGATGAACTCCGTCAGGTGTGCGAACGCTGCAACCGCCGCATCCGTGAGACGGGCGACTATGCCGCCGTGGTCATCGGCCACACCAGCGACCCCACCGATCCCGTGCAGAAGGAGCCGGAGCTGATCGGCTTTGCCGGGCCCTTCCGCCTGGGGATCATCGGCGAGGATGGCCAGCGGCAGCGCTACGCGATCCTGGCCGACTTCCACGTCTTCAAGGCGGATCTACCCAAGTTCCTCAAGCATCCCCGCCGCAGCCCGGAATTGTGGCTGGAGGACTCTTACGAGGAGATGTTCCTCGACCCCATCGCCCTGCTGGGCGCCGAGGCCCCCCGGCTCGACATGGGCCTGACCACACTGGGCGTGAGCGCCAAGGGCACGGATGGGGCCATGGCCTACATGTACTCCGCCGAGGTGCAGGGCCGCAAACGGGAACGCTACGCCGCCGCCGGCCCGGCCTGCTCGAATGTCTTTGTCGCCACGGACGACAACGCGAAACGCTACGCCGCCGAGGCGGCATCACCCGACACTCAAACCCCGACCGAAGGGACCGCTACCATGCTTAGCCCGGAAGACATCCGCCAGATCGTGGACGCCATCGAGGAACTCGACTGGGTCCAAGGCGTGAAGGGCCTGCTGGCCACCAACGCCGGCAACAACGCCGCCATGCCTCCCGCGCCCGAGGGGGGCGCGCCGGGGATGCCTCCGGCAGGACCGGCTGGACCGGCAGGGCTGGATGCCAACGCGCCGCCGCCCATGCCGCCCGCCATGCCGCCCGCGCCCCACGCGGAGCCGGACGGCGACGAGATACCTGCCGGCCCTCCTGCCGGCCCTTCGGCACCGGAAGCCGGGCCGCCTCCCGCGCCCGACGCAAGCCCGCCCAAGGCCCCGGACGCCGACGAAGGCAACGAGAAGTACGGCAACCGGCCAGCGCCTGTCGTTCCGTATCGGTCTCTTGACGAAATCGGCAAAGCCTACGCCGAGCACAACCAATTGAAGGACGCGGCTGCCAAAAACGCGCCCAAGCCACCGCCCCCCAAGCAGTACGCTGCCGGGACCGAGATCCCTGCCGGCGGCATGACCGTCGAAACCGGCAGTTCCGCTTCCAAGCACCCCGACGACATGGACGACGACGAGTTCGAGAAGTACGTCAACTGCTCGCGCTCCAAGCGTTACGGCGCCGCCCAGGGCGAAGCCGACGGCGACCACCGCACCAATCCCAAGCCTTCCGAGGGCGACGTGGACGGCGACGGGCCGGCCCCCGGCAAGAACGACGGTTCGGTCTCTGGCGTTACCCAGGGGGCGAGCCGCTACGAGAAGCCGCGCGGCGAACTGGAGCGATATGCCCGCCTGGAGGGCGAGGTGCAGAAGCTCCGCGGCGAACTGGCCGAGGAACGCAACCGCCTCAATGCGGAGCGGGCCACGCGCACCGACGCGGAACGCTTCTCGAAGCTGGCCTACTGGCGGCAGTTCCGCACCTTCGACCTCGACAAGGAGGTCGAGCGCTGCAAGTACGGCAAGATGAGCGACGAGCAGTTCGCCGACCACGTCACCACCATCGAGGAAAATTACCTCTCCATCCCCTTTGGCGCCGCCTTCCCCGTGCCGGACGAGCCCGGCGCGCAGGCCCCCATCGAGCCGCGCAAGCCCGAGCGCTACACCCGCGACGTGGTGGACCGCGTGGTGGGCTTCATCACCGAGAAGGCCCAGCAGGGCCAGCACGTCAATTACGCGGAGGCGCTCGAGAAGGCCGCTGCCGGCCAGCCCCTGGAGTAATCCGCTTCCCTTCCCGTCGACCCGAAAGATCCCATCGACCCCAACGTCCCCTTGTAAAGGAACCAGACAATGCCGAACACCCCTCCCAACCTGATGGCCGCCGGGAACATCTATCCCAGCCGCTTTCTGAAAATGTCCTCGACCGCATTCAAGTGCGAGCAGGCCGCCGCCAACGGCGTGGTCATTGGCATCAGCCAGGAAGGCACCAACTACCCGCCCATCAACGACAGCTTGATCACCATCGCCGGGTACGCGGCCATCGCCGGCCAGAACATCCGCATCTTCGGCGAGGGCGACGAATGCCTCCTGGAGCTGGGCGACACCGTGACCACGGGCCAGTTGCTCAAGAGCGATGCCAACGGCAAGGGCGTGCCCATCCTCACGAACGCCGGGGCCGGCACGCCGCAGTACTACGGGGCCCGCGCCCTCCAGGGCGGAGCCAGCGGCGAGAAGATTCGCGTGCAGGTCACCATCGGCACCCTCACGCAAACCTGAGTGTAGTCACGAATCCGGGCGGATTTGACCATGACCTTCCCCCTGTACACACATCGATAAGGAACCCCATCCATGGCAGCCGCCTATCCAAGTGCAGCCAACGTCTTCGTCCGGGACCATGCGGCCTCGGGGAAGATGGTGGTCGACTTTGCCCGCAACATCAAGGAGTTTGCGGTCAACCAGTACATGCAGATCGTGCCCGTCAAGAAGACGGAGGGTCTGTACCTGAAAATGACCGTCGAGGAGGCCGGCCGCATCCAGGCCACCGACGGCGCCAACTTCCTCTGGGCGGACGGCCAGCCCGCCCCGGAAGGCAACGACGGGCTGGAATCCCACGAGTACCTGCCCTACCGCACTGTGCGGCGGGCCTTCCCCTTCCTGCTGGGCGACCTGACCATCGACCAGGCCACCTGGAACATCCTCGCGCAGCACTCGTCGATCAAGTCTCGCCAGGCCATGACCATGCGCACGCAGTTGGGCATCTCGGCGATGACCGACAGCTCGAACTACGACGCCAGCCATTACGTGGACGTGACCGCGATCACCGGCAACACGGGGGCCTGGAACGAATCGACCGCCGCCCGACAGGATATCAAGCGGAGCCTGAACTACGCCGCCGAGTTGATCCTCAAGGACACGCTCAACGGCGTGAAGCTCGACGACCTGATGGTGGTCATCGGCCCGAACTTGGCCGCCGGCATGGCGGAGTGCCAGGAAATCGTGGATTACCTGAAGCACTCCCCCGACGCTCTGGCCCAGGTCCGCGGCGAACTGCCGGGCAAGAACGTCCTCTTCGGCCTGCCGGACAAGCTCTATGGCTACCCGATCTGCGTGGAGGCCACCTACAAGGTGACCACGAAGAAGGGCGCCACCACGGCCCGCAGCGCGGTCCTCGCCAGCACCACGCCATTCATGTGCAGCCGCCCGGGCGGACTGGTGGGCGTGGCCGACGCCCCTAACTTCTCCACGGGCGTGCTGTTCATCCAGGAGGAGATGACCGTCGAGACCCTCCGCGACGCGCCGAATCGCCGCACCCTGGGCCGCGTGGTCGAGAACCTCGCCCCCGCCGTGGTTGCGCCGGCCTCGGGCGTGCTGTTCACTGGGGCTTACGCCTCCTGAGTGTGCTTCGTCGTTTCGCCGTGCCAGGCAAACCGCCGCTGAACCCGCCCGGTAGCGGCGGCCCTGGCATGGCATAGAGGAGATCGAGATGCCGGCAACCGCCCTAAGCGCCGTGACGCAGTTTTTCGACGAGCAGACGGCCAAGGATCTGCTTTCGGACAGCGGCGATCCGGTCCTCGACGTGACCGCCGACGCCAAGGCACTGACCCTGCTTGCCGCGGCCCGCGGCCGGCTGGCATCCGCCTGCACGGTCTCCAACATGTACGCGGCGGCCGACCTGGATGACCTCACGGGCGACAGCGCGGCCCTTCGCGACGAGATCGTATGCAAAGCATTCATGGTCAGCTTGGCCCGCCGGCGGCCGGAAAAGTTCGCCAGCGATTACTGGAAGGCCATTGCCGAGGAGGTCGAGGAGTACCTGGACCGCCTCAGAAAAGGCGAGCGACTGTTTGACGTGATCGCCAATCGCGAGGCGGGACTGCCGACCATCGACGGCCCCACCCTGACAACCTATGAGCGGCTGCACATGCTGCCCGACCGAACCAACAACTACTATCCTGGCCGGGGCGGGCGCTTGCCCATCGGCCGGGCGACCTGAGAGGACATGATCCATGGCTACCCCTGCCGTACAAGTTGCCGGTCTGGCGGAAATCAAGATTGCACTCGCCGGCGGTGCCCTCCAAGTCTTGGGCTACACGCGCCAAGGAGCGCAAATCTCCGCGGACGGCTTCTTCGAGAATGTGCCGGGCGACGAGAACGGCGGAGACGCCGGGCCACCCGTGGACGTGCAGTACCTGGGCGAAATCGCCCGCGTGCGACTGGAGCTGACCAAGTGGGTGGCGGCCGTAGCGGACCAAGTGGTCACCCGCGTGTCCGGGGCCACGACCGGGAGACCTTCGCCCGCCGGCACGCTGATGTTCGCGGACAGCAAGCAGTTCCGCGTGGTGGTCAACAGCCCCACGACCCCGCTCAACTTCCCTCGCTGCATTGTGCGGGCCCCCTACGAGATCAACAAGGGCACGGTCTACAGCCGGCTGGTCCTGGAATTCGAGGCCCACAAGGACAGTTCGGGCGTGCTCTTCAACTCCACAGTCACCTGATCGAAACGACAACGGCGAAACGATGTTCCAGCGACTCAAAAAATGGTTCCGCTTGCGGCGCATGGCTCGCAGCGGTGGCCTCTTGCGCTTCCACGATGGTACGGGCTGGCGCTATGCCGACCCATTCGACGTGTGGCGCAAGCTCAACAGCGGCGGGGTGGATCTTGTCTCCCTGGCCCCCTTTGTGGACAAGGGCCACGAGCCGGAGACCACGCAGTTTCTCGACGTGGCCAGCGCGGCCTTTGGCGTGAAGCGCTTCGACAGCGCGGATCAGACGGGCTTGACCGATTGGGAGATCGTCAACCTCGTCGGCCTGCTGGGCGCCTACGCCAACGATGTAAAAAAAAATACCAGCCCTGGGCCGACCTCGCCGTCGCCTACGGCATCGGAGTGCTCGACGGCGCAGACGGACCAGGCCGAACCAGGGAATGCCTGTGGGGATTGTACTTGAACATGGAACGGGCCGAATTGCGGCACGCCAACCGCGTGTTGCAGGGGGTCAGCGATGGAATCGCGGCCTCCTTCGGCCAACCGCAACCCGAGGAATACTTTCTGGCCACGCATGACGACGCGGAGCAAGCACGGGCGGCTTACCGCCTGCACGCGGATCGAGTGCGGTGGGCCAACGAGCCAAGTAAACCGCCCGACGTAGGATAAACGTGGCCAACGACCTTCTCACCACCCTGATCGGAGCACTCGCAGCCCGGCACGCCATCGGCGGCCTGGCCAGCGGCGTTGCCGAAGGCTTGAAGGCGCCACCCCTGCCTCCCAGTGGCCCTGGCGACGATCCCAAGGCAATCAGCGGCAAGCTCGACGAGCTGATCGGCGTGGTCAAGGACTACTTCAAGCCCCAAGGCAGGAAGTCACCCCTGACCCGCGGCGGTTCCGGCGGTTCCGGCGGCTCTGGCGGCTCTGGCGGCAAGGTCATCGACCTGGATGCCGACAACCCCATGAACGCGCAGCAATATGCCGATCTGTTGCGCGGCGGCCCGCCCCAGCCGGTTCCGGCACCGGAACGACGCAGGCGACGTCGCCGCGCGGAGACGGCACCAGCAGGCGAGAGCGAGGGCTACGGCGATCCGGTCATGGACGCGGCCCGCGATCGGCGGATGGGAATTGAACGCGAGGGCCGACAGCGCGAGGTGCGGAGGGCCGCAAATCGAGAGTGGGTCAAGGCGTTTATGCCCCAGAGCCACGCGGAGGCCAACCCGCAGCCGCCCGAGCCGACCGAACTGGAAAAGCTCGCCCCCGACTTCGCCCAGCACCGCACGAAGTGGGATCAATCGTCACGGCCCGGGCTGCTGGGGAAGATCGGCGGAGGACTGGCTAAGTTGGGGCGCAGCACCATGGGAGGCGCAGCCTCTTCCGTGGGTCGCTCCCTGAGCATGCTGGGCATGACCGGGGCCGGGGCTAAGATGAGCGCCATCGGGGCAAGCGTGGCCGCGGGCGGGGCAGGAGCAGGAGGAGGCGCGGTGGCTGCCGGGGCAGCGGGCGGCGCGGCAGCGGCTGGAGGCGGTGCAGCTTTGGGTGGCGCTGCAGCGGCTGCCGTGGCTGGATTATCCAATCCAGTAACCGCCACAGTCGTTGGGCTCGGGGTGATGCTCGCGGCCCTCGGACTGGTGAGCAAGGCGATTGAAAAATTTGCTGATGCCACCATTGAAAGCTACCGGGGGCTGGAGAAATTCAACGGCCGCCTGGGTGTGATGTTCGCCAGCCTGGACCGGCAGAAGCTGGTTCTTGGCGGACGTTACGCTGCGGCTACTGGCGGCAGCGCGGCGTGGGCTGGAAAAGGACTCATGAACCTCAAGGAGCAGATGCAGCCCTTGAGCGAGACCTTCGGCACCATAAAGAACTTAGTGACCGGCCACATGGTGCGCATGGCCACCGAAATCATGCGCGTGTTAAACGTCATCCTCGCCCCCCTGACCTGGATCTCCAAGCAGCTGGAAAAGATCACCAGCGAAGGCGAAGCCCAAGAGCCGCCCATGGCCCAATGGTTCCAGTTCATGGGCCGCGGCAACCTGGAGGCCGATCGGGCCAAGGCCCGCAACCAGCGGCCGGGGAGGGTCAACTGATGGCCGAGGAAAACGTGTTCATCACCCTGGGAAAGAAGGCTGCCGTGGGCGGGGCCATGCAATTCAAGGATCAGAACGGCTGGCGCGTGCTATGTGACATGCTGCTGTGGTTGATGCGCGCCGTGGCCGGCAAGGCCCCGCCCGTGCCGACGCGACCCGTGCGCCTGGGCCTGATGCGATTCGCCCTTAGCACGGGACAACTGCCCCTCTACTTCGCGGCCCTGCAAATCGAAGGCATCGGCGAGGCACACGATGCCGGGGCCGCCGCCCGAGACTGGTTAATCAAACCCCGCAACCAACGACCTCGCGATCTGCGATAGGAGGATTTATGGCCGTCATTGCCAACCAACTGGGCTGCGACATTTCCGGGCCGACTTCCGGCAAGCCGGACAGCGCCCCCACGGGCTTTGTCTATTACGACACGACCCTCGATCAAGCGCAGATCAAGACACCCTCGGGCTGGACTGCCCTCGCGCCTCTGATCGTCCCGGCCGCCGACCCGGGCGTGGAAGGTCAGTTGTGGAACGACAACGGCACCCTGACCGTTTCCGCTGGATAACCAAGTCAATCGGACGGCCTAATCAACCGCATGGCAACCACCGTAACCTACAACGGCGTCACGCTTTACAACGTGGTCACCCGCGCGTGGAGCGAAGAGGTCCAGATGGATGAGTCTGGCGCCGACGCCCTCTTTGTGCGCGTGCGCATGCGGTTTGAGGGCATCCTGCACGCCCAGGGTACGGCGGGAATCGTGGCCGGGCTGTCCGATTACGGCGGCCCTGGCGGGGCCTACACCGGCGGCATGCAGGGCGGAGGCGGGGCCCCGGCATGGATTGGCGTGAATGCCATGCCGGCCAACCTGGAGAGCGGCCTCGACGACATCCGCCGTCGCCTCTGGGAGCCGCGCAAGGCCCTCAAGGTGTCCTTTGGCAGCCAGACCGCGCTCGAGGTGGCCGCCGCCACGTCGAGCATTGGGGGCGCCGGATACGCGGACACCGACAACGGCCCCAAGCCCAAGGCCGTGGAAATCACCCATGTGCTGGGGCAGCAGGTTCTTCGTATTGCCTTCAGCATCGACGCGGCGATCCTGCCTTGCCCGGGCGGGGCGACGCGCAGCCTGCCTCCCGTGCTCAATAACCGCTGGTCGATCCAGGAGACCATGGACGACCGCTTCTTCACCACCCGCACGATCCGGGGGCGAATGCGGATCTCGTCGGCCAACCTCTCTGCCGAGGCGTACCGCAAAGACGTCATCCCCCGCCTGGAGAACGGATTCCGCCGCGAGCGGATCGAGTTCACCACGGCCGCCAACGGCCTGGAGGCGGAGTACTCGATTACCGACCGGCAGGTCTTCGAGGCCGCGCCGTGGCCGGCCAGCAAGATCGAGGGCAGCCAATCGGTCTCGACCGCGGACGGCCTGACCATGCTGGACGAGGTGAATGTCCGCCTGGAGGGGCACCCCGGCACGCCCCGCGAGCTGCTCTTGGTGCGCTGCGTGCAAGTTATCGAGAGCCGCATGGGCGACTTGTCGAAGCTCAATAACGTAAACCAGGACCAGGACAAGCAGATCCGCATCGTCGAATCGGCCAGCTTCACGGTGCCCATTGGGGACGCGAATATCGTTTCCGCTAGCCTTCGCACACGGACGGTCATTGGGCAGAAGGGGCAGTCTCTGGACTTCGCCAACCTGGCCTCGGCGAAGATCACCGACAAGCTCAAGCTGCCCGACCTGCAGGGACACAAGTACGACCCCCGCCTCTCGCCCCTGCCGGGAGCGCATGGCTTCAACATCCACGCCGGCCAGGAGGGCTACCGCTTCCCCATCGAGACGTTCATCGTCCGCTGCGCCCTGCAAAGCCCTTGCGATGGCGGCACGCATGGCATCCCGGGCGGGAGCACGACGCCCAGCGTCACCAAACAACCCAAGACGGGCGAGCGGGGCGAGACGGAGATTACCCGGTCGACCTCGCAACTCCAGGAGCGGAGCACCCAGGACGACCTCTCGGCCGAGCAGCGGAACGCGCCCTACACGATTTGCACGGTCGAAAACCGCATCATCATCAGCGAGTGCAAGGTGCATTGCCCGCTGGGGGCCGCCGGCGAGAACGGGGCGACTTCCGCCGTGGTAATCCTCACCGAGCCCATCGCCCGCATGGAGTTCCAGGTGGAACACGAGCGGATCGGCATCATGCCCAAGGTGCCCAAGGCCAGTAAGACCTTCGCGCAGAGTGGCATCACCTACACGCTGCTGAGCCACAGTGTCCGCGTCCACCCGCCCATCCCCCTGCCGGGATCCACCGGCAAGGTCTATCGAGCTGGGGCGAGCTACGTCTACGCGATGGCCCGCGCGACCACGGAAAAAGACACGGTGCAGATCGAGACCATGCCGGCGGCCGATTACGAAAACGAACACGTCGAGGTGCTGAAACTGTCCGACCTCTACACGAGCGCAACCAGTCAGGGGTAAATCATGACCATTGAATATCGGGATGCAGTCAACAACGACGGCCTTTTCGACGTGCTGGGCAAAGGCTTCAAGGCCATGGCGGACCTGGCCACCGCCAGCGGCACGACGGTTGATGCCAGCGTGGAGGCGTTTCTGACGCAGACCGCCCTTCACAGCGGATCCCAATTCCAGGAGGCGGTGGCTTCGGTGCCCGGGGCCTTGCGATCCTGGCAGGCATCCGGCAATTCGTTGTCCTCCTACATGGCCGACGCCTGCGCCCGCCTGGTCATCGAGTACTGCCAAGCCAATAAAGCCTCCATCCCCGACAACATCGCCACGGCCCTGGCTTACCTGGTTGAGGAAATGGAGGCCGATGGCTATTACGTCGACGCAAGCACCGTTGCCCTCAGCCTCGCTGCCGGGGCCGCCAACTCCGGCGACGTGCAGCTTCTCTACACGGAACGCCGCGGCGATGGGCAGACCGAGGCCAATGCCCTGGCCGAGGACCTGGAATTCGAGGTCACCTCCGAATCCGCCGGCACGCCCACGATCAGCGTGACGGGAGAACTGGCTTACGATCGGCTCAATCAGGAGTGGCCCGGGGGCAGCGGCGTCAACACCAGCTTCGCGGCCGTCAGCCCGGCGGCCTCGCTGCTGAGCAATGGCGATTTCGAGGACGCGGCAATCGCCCACACGCCCGACAATTGGATCATCCGCACGGGTACGGCCGGCGACACGGTGCGCTTGACAGGGCCGGCCATCCAAACGATCGCCATTACCGGCACGCCGAGCGGCGGGAGCTACGTCCTCTTGTATACAAACGCTGCCGGCATCAAGCGGGCCGCGCCGACCCTGGCCTACAACGCCAGCGGGGCCGACGTGCAGGCGGCTTTGCGGCAGATTCCGGGCCTGGAATCGGTCACCGTGGAGACTACGGGCACCAGCCCGAACTACACCCACACCGTGACCTTTACGGGGGTGGGTGGAGAGGTCGCTGTCTTGACCTCCGCGAATAGCACGCGATTTGGCACAATAACCCATGCCGTCTTGTATCATGGCCATGATGGCAGCTACAGCGGTTCCTCGCTCATGTTCCGAGGCGACGGCACCACGAGCCCCGCGATCTACCACGCCTTGACGCTGGCCGAGGAGACGGTCTACTTCTGCCATTTCTGGGCCAGTCGAAGAACCAGTGAGCCGGAGACCTCTTCCGCCTCTTCTTCGTCGTCGAGCTGGTCGAGCGGATCCTACTCGGTGTCGGAATCGTCGGCATCCTCGGCCAGCAGCCAGAGTGCCAGCAGCAACAGCTCCAGCAGCCTGAGTTCCACGTCCACCTACTCCTCGTCGAGCCTGTCCTCGCATTCCCGCTCCTCGAATTCCTCCAGTTCGCAGTCTTCCAGTTCGCTGCCGGCCTATGAACTGAAGGTCGAGATCCTGGATGGCATCGACGGCGGCCTTTTGCACGATTCGGCGGGAAATGCCCTGGTGCTCGACGTGGACATCGACGCCCTGAGCATGACCGGCCACACCAGCCAGTGGTTCAGCTTCCGCCTGCCTAAGTTTGTGGCGGACCCCGTATACCTGCGCATCCGCACGAGCAGCCCCCTTGACACAGCCGAGTCCGTGTTCATCGATCAAATGACCATTGCCCGCGGCGTCCAGCTTTACGCCGGAGGCCCCTGGGTGGCGGCCGTCAGCGGAGTGACCGCGGCCATGCTGGAAGACGCCTGGACATTGACGGTGGCCAACAACCGGGGCGGTTCCATGCAGGAGTGGTTCCACCGCGCCTTTGACATGGCCGGCAATGGCTTGCTCCTGCCCGTCGCCGGCACGACCAACTTACCCGATAGCCTGATTGCCTAACGCCGAGCCAAACAAGCCGGCCGAAAGGAGAGTACCCATGATTTCTCGCGCTGGACTGCACGGTGTGCCCATGAGCGTGCGCACCTTCACGGAACTGCCGGGCCGCGGCAACGCCGGCAGCGGCTGCCTCACAGAAGACCTGCTCGGGCAGTTCGTCTACGATGCCGACGTGGGCGCGTGGCTGCCTCGCGAATACTTTGTCTTCGAGTGGGATATCGAACAAGACGGCGGCGGCATTGGCACGGTCACGCTTCGCCAAACCCTGCCGGCCAACACCCTGGTTTTCGACGGCTTCTTCGACGTGACCGAGGCCCTGGTGGGTGAAGGGGCGTCGATCGCCATTGTCGATAGCCAGGCCCACACCATCCTTTCCAGCGAGGCCATCGCCACGGCCGGCACCGAGGGCCTGCACGCCTTGACCGTGGCCGGCACGGCGGCGACCGCCTTCAAGACCACGGAAGACACCGAGATCATCCTGAACATTACGGACGCGGCCCTTACCGAGGGTCGCCTTGTGGGCTACCTGCGCTGTATGCGCGGGTTCTCGACCGACAACCGTTCCAGCGAATCAAGCAGCTCTTGACCCCCAAGAGGCGCGCCAAACAAGCCGCCTAGAAAGTGAGCGTTATTATGCCGAGACTTCCCCGAGCCGAGTTGCACGGCGTGGATATTTCCACACCGACCCACTCCAAGCTGGCCAGCCGCGCCGTGATGGGCGCCGCCTGCATGACCGAGGACGTGCTGGGCCGGCACGTCTATGATGCCAGCGAAGAACGCTGGCTGCCCATGGAGTACGTCCCCTTCGAGTACGACGTGGTTGTGGATGGCGGCGAAGTGGGCGACCATGCCCTCCGCCAGACCATCCCACCCAACACGATCCTCTGGGATGGCGTGTATGACGTGGTGGAGGCGTTGAATAGCGAAGGCACGGCCCGCATCCGCATCAGTATCACCGCGAACGCCGACGTGCTGGCCCTGACCCTCATTTCCGCTGCCGGGACGGCCGGCCTTCACGACATCGTGCCGGATGGCACCGCCGCCAAAGCCATCAAGACCGTGGACAACGAGCCGTCCGACATCGTGCTTTCCGTGGTGGGGGCCGCCTTGACGGAGGGCCGTTTGTACGGGTTCCTGCGCTGCGTGCGCGGCTTCCCGGCGGACACCCGGTCGAGCAGCTCGAGCGCATCCTCGATGTCGGAAAGCTCCGCTTCGTCGATGTCGCGTAGCTCGCAGAGCGTCTCGAGCGCATCCTCGCAGAGCAGTTCCAGTTCTTCGTCGATGCTCTCCAGCGCCAGTGCGTCCAGCAAGAGCACGTCCAGCAACAGCAGTTCCAGCAAGAGCTTGTCCAGCAACAGCAGTTCGTCGGTGGGCAACTCCAGCTCGTCGTCCTTCCGTTACGAGCCCTCCAGCGGTTCTTCGGAGTCTTGATAAATGGCCCGCGTGGACATTACCCAAGATGTGGTTGTCGAACGGATCGCGGCCCGCCTGCGCTCCGTTCTGGGGCTGGGGGAACGCTCGGTCATCGAGGTGGCCGAGGCCGAGGACGTTCCCCCGCTGCCCCCGGGAGGCGATTGGTTTGTAACCCTGGCCGGCGGAGACGGCCAGTTCGAGACCGAGGAGCAGGCCGCCGGCAACGTCACGGAATGGCAGGACGTGACCGTGACGATCTACAGCCGTGTCAAGCTCGACTCAACCAACCATGACAAGGCCCTCACCCGCGACGAGCGGCGAGGTCTGTACGTGCTCAAGACCAAGGTGCTGGCGTCCCTTGTCGGATGGGACGCCACGGACACGGACGGAACGACTTTCCTCCGGCAGCTTATTCACGCGCGATCGGCCACGCGGCCCCAGGTGCTCCAAAATCCAAGCTCTGGAGTGTTCCTGGGCCGCCTGGCCATTACCTTCGGCTGCCCCTTTGACTGGGATCTCCTGTAACACGAGGACCGGGCGGTGAGTCTGACATTTGCTGGCCAACCCCTGATATTGCCCGACCCGCAAGGGCAGCTTGGCCGCTATCTCGACAACTGGCTCCCGCCCGAGGACTTGCACCTCTTCGGGGAACCGCTGGGCCTGACCGGCACGCGCACCAACCCCCGCGGCGACCAGCTCCAGCGCGTGGGCATGCCGTGGGCCAACTGGCCGCCACCGCCGCGCGTGAAGATCAACAGCCTATGGTGGCCGACCGGGGCCAGCCGCTGGGCCCGGGGGCTGTTTTTGGTGGCCGAGACGCAACTTGACTCGATCCGCAGCAGCCTGGGCACGGGAACCGCCGGCACGCTGAGCATCGGCGACGGCACGCGCACCGTGACCGCCAGCCTGCACATGCTTTCCCCGCGGCGACTGTCGGCCGTCAGTTCCGGCGGGGTGTGGCTGTTGCCCTTGGTGGATGAACGCTACTTCTGGCAATTCCGCGATGCCGGCTTGCTGGTGGTCGATACGCAATACACCTGGGGACGGCTGTTCTCGCACTTGGCTGGCCGGCTTGGCGTGAGCCTGGATCCCGGCAGCGTGGCCAGCGGGTATGCCCAACCCGACCCAGAGGAGTTCACCAGGCGATACGAGAACGCGGCTGTTCTGCTGGACGCCGCCGCGTGGTGCATCGGGAAGCGCGTGGTTCGCCAGCTTGATGGCACCGTGAGTCTGAATGGCAGCGAGGCGGCAGCCAGCGAGACCACAAGCAACGTCAGTGCCGGGGGCTGGCACACGCACCGGCACGCCCAACAGCCTGCTGAGGTTCGCGTGGTGTTCCCCAAGTGGCGCGACGGGAAGATCCAGGCCGATGGCGACGTATACTATATCAGCAAGGCCCCGCCCGATTCCACGGCCGCCATGCCGAGCGGAACGATCAAGACCTTCTTCGATACCGCCTGGGCCAACTTCTCCAGCGGTGGCAGCACGCCGGACAACTTTAGCGAAATCAACGCCCTAGCCGAGCAGATCGCCACGGATTATTACGCTTGGGCCAGCCAGTGCTACGACCTCTCTTTTGCTGGGGTCCAATCGTGGGAGATCACCGGCCACGACGATTTCGTTTGGTATCACGCCGGGCACCAGCCTGTGTTCGGTGCCCAGCCGGCGGAGGCCGATATCGAGGCCGACGATCCGCGATGGCAGTTCTACACCCGCGTGGCCACGTTGCCCTACAACTGGGGTTATAGCGAGCTACTCCATTACGTGGACACGGAGGTTTCCAGCAGTTCCAGCAGCCTGTCGAGCAGCTCCAGTTCGTCGAGCGGCGTTTCCTCCAGTTCCAGTTCGGGCGGCAGCAGCACCAGCAGCAGTGCCAGTGCAAGCTCGTCAAGCTCGTCATCGAGCGGCACGTCGGCGTCTTCCGTTTCCGATCTCTCTTCGGGCGAATGCATCGACCCGCTCGACGTGGGCCTGCCAGCGCCACCGGACGGCGGGAAATACGTGCTGGGCGTGGAGGCGAACTGCCTGATCTGGATCGCCGTGGAGGAGTGCTGATGGGCAAGGCGTGGCTCAATGACGGAAAGCTGGTCATCAGCGCCACGGAGCGCGTGGTCCTCTGCGATACCTGCCCTTGCGGTTGTGGGGCATGCGAAGGGCCGCGAACCAAGCAGTACCTGGCCACCTTCAGTGGCGTGACCGATAGCGGAATGTCGCCGTGTTCGCCGGGCCAGTGTGCGGCCTACTTCAACGGCGTATCGTTCTACCTGGAGCAAATCTCGGCATGCCTCTTTGCCTTGACCCTTGAAGGGTTCAATTGCATCTTTACCGGCAGTTACACGCAGATTCGCTTGCAGTTCAAGGGGCCGGCGGATGGAAACGTGATTCAGGTGGACATTCAGAACTCTTGCGGGTGGGACAGCACGGAAACCATCGAATGGACCGAGGCCATGGACCCCATCGGCCCCTGCAATGAACTCGACTTCACGATTCCCCTTCCCACATTAAACACCGGCGGATTGTGCTGCAATTGGAACAATGCCAGCGTAAGAATCCAGGCGGTGGCGGCATGACACAGCTTTGTCAATACACCCCCGACGACTCCAACTTGTGGCGCTGCACGGTGTGCGGACACCAGCATCCGGAGCCTTGCCCGCGCGCCCCCGTGCGAACGTGCCGCGGCGAGCCGCCCACATGCAAGCCCCAGGCCAGCGGCCCCGAGGTCTTGCGTCGCCTGGCTCTCTGCGAAGCCTGCCCGCAGCACCAGCCCTACCGCATGGGGCGCTACTGCAAACTTCTCGACCACGGCTGCGAAGGCAAGGCGGCAGCCAAGTTTTCCCAGCGAATCCTCGACGAAAGGGCGACGTGCAGGAAATGGACATGACTTGCGAGCACCTGGGCCGGGCGGCGGGGCAGCAATCTTCACCCCTGGGGCCGATTGTCGAGTACGCCTGCCGGCATCCCAAGCACGGCAGCACCACGAAGGCCGACTGCGCCTTGTGCCCTGACTACCTCCCGCAGCCAGCCAGCCTATCCGACCCGGCCGCCGAACACGCGGTCTTGCCACCGGTCTGCCGGCATCCCCAAGGCGTTTTTGTGGACCGCTACGGGCGCGATGCGGCGATCGCCGACCTCTACAAGGGCGCACACTGCTTCCTGCTGGCCGGCGGCCCTTCCGTGCTCGACCTCGACCTCGCCCAGCTTTCCCGCCGCGGCGTGCTCTTATTCAGTGGCAACCACTGGCTGGCCAGCCTGCCCCAGGGGATCCGCCCCACGTTCTGGACCAGCACCGATCCGGCCGAGAAGTTCTCGGATTCGATCTGGCGGGATCCGGGCGTCCTTAAATTCGTGGCTGTCCGGGAGTGGACGTGCCGGCGGAAGAGCCTGCGCCGCCGCACTGCCGATGGGCAGGGGTTCGAGTACATCCCCGACGCGGTGCCCCGCGGCATGCCGGGGATCCTGGGCTACCACCGCAATACCTGCTTCGACCCGGGGCACTGGCTCTACGAGCCGACCATCAATCGCGGCAACGACAAGCAGAGTGCCGACGCGAACGGGCACCCCCGCGTGATCAATACCATGTTTACCGTGCTCCGCATCGCCTTCTATCTGGGCATCGAGCACCTGTATCTGCTGGGATGCGATTTCAAGATGGAGGAGGGCCAGCCCTACGCCTTCGAGGTCGAGAAATCGGCGGGGGCCGTGGAGAGCAACAACTGCGCCTACCGCAACATGGATTGGATGCTGGGCATGCTGGCTCCGAAATTCGAGCAGGCCGGCTTCCATGTCTGGAACTGCAACGCGAAGAGCGGATTGACGGCCTTTCCGCACCTCCCCTACGCCGAGGCCATCCGCCGCGCGACGGAAACCTTTGAACAGTGGCCGATATCGACGCGCGACTGGTACACAAAGGGTGTAGGCCCCCTTGTAGACGATACTTGAGAACTGTATACTTTGCAGAGAAAGGGCGGGTTTAATGCCAATTGCCAAGCGGATCCCGATTCCGGGCACGCCGGCCGACCTCCAGCACTGCCAGAAGAGGTTCGACCGCGCCTTCCAGAGCGGCCATTTCATGATGGCCTTCTTTCGTGTCGAAAACGGCACGATTCACCTTGAGGTTGAGCGTCGGGGCTGGCCAAAGGGCGACGACCCCGAGGCGTTACGTTTGTTCCGCGAGCAACTCTATGCCTTTCAGGAGGAGGCACAAGATGGACAGTCCGAACAAGACCAACCAGCACCACTGGGGCCAGAGCCAGCACCTGCACATGACGGAGACGCTGGACCTGGCGATAGCGCGAGGGAAGGCGGGGGGCCGCTCCTCGATGCACACCCACCAGAACAAGCGGAATTGGTTTCTGGTGGTTGAGGGTTGCGTCCGCGTAGTGGAGTGCGCGGACGGCGGGGAATACTCATTCGATTTGCGACCGGGGCACGCTGTTTCTGTGCCACCGGGTATTCCCCATCGCATGGAGTTTGTCACCGACGCCACGCTCTATGAGCTTTACACGGCCGCCGAGGGGCAGACCGTGGACCTGGCCGACATCCAGCGGTTCGATGAAGGGAGGGGCGAGTGATTCCTTCCTACTCAATCGTCGTCGCCGTGGATCCCCGGACTGTCGATCAGTTGAAACTGACCTGGCCGACGTGGCGGCGGAAGCCGGGGATTCTCGACGTGCCCATGCACGTGATCGTGGACGCTGGGTTGCTTCCACGCGACGCGAGCTACCAGGGCATCCTCGCACTCGACCATCCCAACGTCACGTATCACAATTGGAACTTTCCGTGGCTGGTGTTCCCGGACATGACCCAGCGGGAGCGGATGCTGTCGGCCTTCGTCTACTTCGCCCCGCTTCTCGTTGATACCGACTACTGGCTGAAGTTAGACGTGGACAGCGTGGCGACCGACGATAAGCCATGGGTTGACGAGGCGTGGTTTGCGCGGAATCCCGTGCTGGTGGCCCGCCCGTGGTCCTACACGAAGCCGGGGGAGTGGATCGACACGCTTCAGGCGTGGTCTCGCTCCAATCTCTTAACCAAGCATTATCCGCCGCTCGACTGGCCGCCCCACGACGAGACGAGGCAGGTTTACCGACATAGCCGAATCATTTCCCAGCAGTGTTTCGTGCAAACCGAATGGAGCCGGAGGGTGGCAGCTTACCTACAGCCCCGCCTGCCGGTCCCCAGCCAGGACACCATCCATTGGTATCTGGCCGAACTCCAGCGGCTGCCCATCGTCAAGGCCCGCTTCCCCGGCTGGACGAACCGCTGCACGCGCAGGGGACTTGAGGAAGCGGTTGCCGGAGCAATTGCGGAGATGTTGCGATGAACGTCGAGCTAAACATCACCATGCGGTGCAATTGTGCCTGCCCGGGCTGCAACCGCCTCATCCCGCAGTACCCCGAGCGTACCGAGGACATCGACCCGGCAGCCGTCGAGCAGTTCATTGCCGAGGCCAAAGAGCACGGCCACGTCAACCGCGTCAAGGTGGTAGGCGGCGAACCGCTCTTGCATCCGCAGTTCTCCCGCATCGCCGAGATCCTAGCGGATGGCATCCAGCAGGGGGCGATCCAGAGCGTGAAGATCGACACCAACGGCACGCTGCCTAAGCCGCCCCTGCCGGCAGTCCCGGGCATGCGGTACGCCGGGAGGCAGCCGGGCGCCAAGCGGCACCTGCCCTTCCTGCACTCGCCGATCGACCTGGGGCATGCTGTTGTCGGCCCGTGTTCCATGCCCTTTCGTTGCGGGGTGTCCCTGGATGCCCGCGGCTGGCTGCCCTGCTCATCGGCAATCATGATTGCCCGCCTCTTCGGCTGCGAGCATCTCTACCGCCAGCACCTACCGGCCGCCGCTGACTGGGGATTCGAGGAACTGTGTCCCGATTGCGCCTTCGCCATGCCGGCCGCGTGGAGGGCGGAGCACGCCAAGGCATTGCGGGACTTTACCGAGGAAGATAGGACGCCCAGCGAACGATGGAAAGCGAGATTATGGTCCGATACCACAAAACCCTGATCGGTCTCCTGGAAAGCCTCCAGCAAGGCGACCCCACCAAGCCCCTGCGTATGGCGGAAATCGGGGTCTGCACGGGCTTTGCATCGGCCGCAATGCTTAAGGCATTTCCACCCTTGCACCTGATTATGGTGGACGCCTGGAAGGCCGCCGAGCCGGACAGCGAGTACCGTAAGAGCGGCGACGGAATGTCCAAAATGACCCAGGCAGAGATGGACGAGAAGAAGCAGATGGCAATCGACGCCACCGCCTTCGCTGCCGAGCGGCGCACGATCTTGCATGGCCCTTCCGTCAATATGGCCCACTGGGTGGACCACGCCAGCCAGGATCTGGTGTTTATCGACGCGGAGCACACCTACCCGGCTGTGCTTGCCGACATTGCGGCCTGGCTGCCCAAGGTCAAGCCGGGCGGAATTCTATGCGGGCACGACTACCGGCACCGCCGCTTCGTGGGCGTGAAGCAGGCCGTCGACGCGTGGGCGAACGCTGCCGGCCGAGAACTCCGCATCATGGCAGGATCTATCTGGGCGACAACCATCGGAGGATAACATGGGGCAACCGACCTTTGTACGCGGCTTGTGGGGCTTTCCCAAGGAACTGGCCTCGGGGATCTGGCAGAACGTGGACCGGGCCCGCAGCGACATCGAATCGGCCCGGCTCTTTCCGCACCAGCCGACGCCGATCCGCTATTTTGTGCTTGGATGCGAAAACGCGGAGCACCTAAATACCCTGGGTTACGAGACCATCCTGCTGGACGACGAGCCCCTCTTGAACTTCACAGGCGCCGCCGAGCGGAATCCATCGCCGGACGGCAAGGTCCAATACGGACTTTCGGTCTGGCGGCACAAGATGGAGATCATGAAGACCGCCATGCTGGGGACCGGCGGTCCGATCGTGTGGCTCGACTGGGACGTGAACACCGACCGGCCAATCCCGCCCGACTTCTGGGACTGCCTCGACGCCGGCCAGCCCCTGCAGTTGAAGATCATGCGATTCGTCAGGCCCCAATGCCCATGGCGGGGCGCGGACACCCGCTTGCTGGGGCACGGTGGCCTGATCTACTGCCGGGACGTGGGATTCATCCAGGATGCCATCGACTGGCAGATGGAAAACCCGCTCTACACGGACGAGCACGCCTTTTCCTGGGTCATCGACCAGCACACCGGCGGCTGGAAGGGCATCGAGCATTACCACGAGGACGGCTGGGAGCCCTACTGCTACCACTGCCGCAAGCAGCCCTACCCGGCCGAAGTCCCCATGTTCCGGGAGTACCGCGGCCGATGATGTTCATTCAAGGATTGTGGGGAGACGAACGATTCCGCCGCTACGTCAAGGTGCGGGGCGACGTGGAGCGGGCCGCATCGAGACCCCTGCGCCCGGCACCCGTGACCGTGCTTTGCTACGGCCTCGACAACCTGGCCTTTCTTCGCGGACTTGGCTTCCAGGCGATCTGCATCCACCCCGAGCCGGTCCAGAATTACAGCGGCCACGACGTCGACCGCGACCATCGCCAGGATTACACGGGCTCGATTGCCTACGGGATTTCCTCCTGGCGACACAAGCTGGAGGTCATCCTGTCGGCCGTCGAGGAATTCAAGGAGGTTGTATGGTTGGATTGGGACTGCACCCTAGAACTGCCCTTGCCGGGCGATTTCTGGAAAGAACTCCGCCGGCAGCAGCCCCTGCAGATGGGCCTGCGCTGGTATCGGCGGCCTCAATGCGGCTGGCGCGAAAGCGACCAAAAGCTACTTCCCCACGGCGCCTGGATCTACTGTTGCGACCCGCAGATCATCCGCGATGTGATCGCCATCCACTCCACCCTCGCCGACGGCCTATGCATGGATGAACACGCCTTCGCCATGTGGTTCGACCAGCAGCTTGGCGGGTGGAAAGGGATCGAAGCCTACCGATCGGCCGGCTATGCCCCGCGCTACTACGCCCCCCCCACCTTGCCATATTTCCCCGAGGAGGCCGTTTTCTGCGAACGCCTGCCGGGGGTTGCCCGAGATAAGGTTTTCAAGCGATGAACACGGAAGCCATCGTCAGTAGCGGTCAGAAGCTGCTCTATAACGCCGACACCCTGATCCGTACCCGGGCCGGCCACGCCTGTCCGGTGATGATGCATGTCTGCTTGACGAACGCCTGCCAGCTCAAGTGCCCGTTTTGCTGCTATGCCGATCGGCCTGAGGGGATCCTGCCTATCAACAAGCTCTTGAAGTTTGCCGACGCCTGCCGGGAACTCGGCTGCACAACCTGGGAGCTGACCGGCGGAGGCGAGCCGCTCCTGCACCCCAAGGTGAACCTCCTATTGTGGACGCTCCGCCTCTACGGCTTCTCGGTGGGCATCATGACCAACGGCCTGGCTCTCGATCGCCTCGACGATCCGGCCTTCCCGCGCTGGATTCGCGTCAGCCTGCACGCCATCGAGCAGGGGCTGGGGCCGCGGCTGGCAAAGCGGATTGCCCGTGTCCGCGAGGCGACCCGCGTAAGCGGCTGTTTTGTGGCCACCGAGGAGAACTTCCACCTTTTGCCCGAGGTCATCGCCTTCGCCCGCGACAACAACCTGCCGGTGAAGGTCGAGCCGAACTGCTTCGCTTCTCCTGGCGTGGTCCTGGCACTGGTCGAGCGCCTTAAACCCGCCCTTGCCGGCCAGGACCACGTTTTCCTCGACTTCAGCACGACCCTGGAGCAGCACGCCGGCCCGTGCTACCTGCACGTCATCAAGCCTTTCCTTTATACGGATGGCTGGTTGTGCGATTGCCCGCTGCCCGTGGGGCCGGCCCGGACGATCGACCCCGAGTTCCGCTTGTGTCGCATGGAGAACGTGCTGGACTACTACCGTGGCCTGACGGCCAAGACGCTGGCCCGCAGCCATGCCTGCGCTTTCTGCCGCTACGCCGACCACAACGACGTCGCCAACGCGATCCTGAATCCCCTGCCCGACAAGGAGTTTTGCTGATGGATACGGAAAGGGATATGGCATGGGCACATCGCACCGCCGACCTCTACAACGAGCGGTATTACGAGTACGGCCGCAGCACGGGCTATTCGTGGTACGACAATTACAAATGGGAGCCGAAGCGATCACACAGAGAAGCTGACGCTTTCATTGATTTTTTTGGAATTGAAAAATGGGAGCCTTGCGTAGATTTCGGCTGCGCCAAGGGATTCTTCGTCCGCGCCATGGTCGAGCAAAAGTATGATTGCTACGGCATCGACATCTCCGCCTATGCCCGCGCGGCAGCCGACCCGCTGGTGCGCGACCGCCTCTTCAGCCCGGCCGCCTTCCCACACCACTGTGAATTCGGCTTCTCCAAGGATGTTCTGGAGCACGTCCCCTACGAGGACATCGACGCCGTGCTGGAGTACCTAGCCAGCATCGCCGATTGGTGGATGCTCGTCGTCCCTCTGGCTCGCGATCGCAAGTATCTGTGCGCCGATTATGAACTGGAAACGACCCACATCATCCGCGAGGATGCCCCGTGGTGGATTGAGCGAGTGCAGCGCGTGATGGAGATCACTGGGGCCGCTTTGTGGGTTCTAGGCATCAAAGACAAGTGGTTTCCCGTGCATCCCATGGGGAATCTTGTCTTGACCGCATATTCGAAAGCGTAACATGCTCGCCGACAAAGACTTCGCCGCCTATTATCTGTGCTACCGCGACACCCCCAGGACCGTGAACGTCTTGCGGCACTTCCGGATGGTCTATCAGACGGCGCCGGTCTATCTGGTTTGCGATGGGGGCGACGACTTTTCCGCGGTGGCCAGGGAGTTTGGCTGCGCGTACCGCCGGCACGACGAGAATATCGGCTTGCAGATCAAGACCACACAGGGCCGCATGGCCGCGTGGTTCAACCGCTTGGCCATGGTTGCCAACGCAACCGATGCCGCGTGGATCCTCTTCCTCGAGGACGACGTCCTGATTCGCAAGCCCATGGCAGATCCACTCTATCCCATGACCGGCAACCACGCCCCCGGCAGGGCGTTTCAGGGACCGCTGGGCGAGATGATCTTCAATCGCCACCCTCACCTAAAGAACCTGGGTTACGGCGGCGGCGGCGGCACGCTGATTGCCCGCTCCTTGATTTCCGAGGTCTGGGACAACTTCCATACCCGCCATGTTTACGACTTCGACACCTGGACCCGCTGGGTGCGCGGCTGGAATGCCTCTGACCTCTGGCTGACCGCTTGCGTCATGTACCTGGGCCACCAATACGGCCCCAACCCCGACCTCGCCGAGACGGCCCGGCATCCCCACTGGCGCGAATCCGACTGCGCCATCATCCACGGAGACGGCTGGCAATGACACGCGGCATCCTTTACCTCACAATCCACGGCCCCGCCTTCGCGGAACGGCTGGCCGTGTCCCTTTACACGCTCCGGCAGCACTATCAGGGACCAGTCACGATCCTGACCGACGCCGCGGCATGCCCCCTGGCGGCCCGCATTGCCGCCGACGTGCAGGCCGACATCAAGACCATTGAACCCTTCGCCGGCAGCAAGCACGCGGCCTACGTCACGAAGACCCGCATGCCGGCCTGGAGCCCCTACGACGACACCCTCTTCCTCGACGCCGACACCATCATCGCCGGCCCACTCGACGACCTCTTCGGCCATCCGGTCACCCTGACTCAGTTCTCGACCTGGATCTCAACCGGCCGGAAGGTGAGCGGACGGATCCTCTGGCTCAAGGGCAAGTCGCCATTCGTCGACCGCCTGATCGGCACCCAGCTTGCCAAGCCTCATCCGGCCGTCAACACGGGCGTGATGGCCTGGCAGCGAGATAAGGCCACCGAGTGGCTGTCCCTCTGGAACCGCATCAGCGAGGCCAACGCCGGCACGTTCATCCTCGACGAGGTGGTCGCCCAATGTCTCTCCCACCTGCCGGGAGTGCGGATTCTGAGCGATCGCTACAACGCCAGTCCCATCTACAGCGAGCAAGGGCCCGACGTGAAGGTCTGGCACTTCCACGGCGACAAGCACTGGCGCAAGGGCCAGGGGCGCGCCCTCTGGGAACCTGCCCTGCGTGCCACCCTCGCGGCCAACATCGGCGGGATCCGGGAGTGGTTCGGCCAGCACGAGAAAACCACGCGCGGCTTGACTGCCGGCCGATTCCTCGACTAAGGATTTTCCTCTTGCTTTTCATTCCCCCCTTGTGGTAAACTGAAGAAAATTCAATTCCTGCACTTTCTTTCTACACAATGCACACGAGGGGTGGAATCATGGGCGAACTTGATTTTCTGAACGAAACGACGCGAAGCACGCGAACCGCGCAAGGCACCGGCAAGCGGGAGGCGATCCGCCGGCCACCGCAGCCACCACGCAAGCCCGCTGGTCCCGCCAAGTGGCTTCTGTGGGCCGTGGGCGTGCCCCTGCTGCTCCTGATCTATCTGGTCTGCTCGGCAGCTTACCACGCGGCCACGGAGCCAAAATTGACGCCCAACGAGCGAATGAGGCAGAACGCGATTGCGGACCTGAAGGGCGAGCCGCGGCCCTACGATTACTGAGGGATGATGCAGGGCGCGACGCGCGTTATAATGCCAGCATCCGGGCGGTAGGAGTGAATTATGCCAGCGACCGCCGAACAGATCGACCGCATCGCCGCCAGGTTGTGGAGAAGGGGCGTCAAGTTGACCGAGGCCCCGACGCTGGCGAGCGTCTTGCGGGCGGAGGTCTATGCGCGGAAGCGCTACGCATGGTCCTTCCACTTCCCAAAGATCGACCTGAGCGAGAACGACCCGCCTAAGCCAGCAGCGGAGAAGCCAACAGCAGCACCCGCAAAGCCCGTCGAGCAAGCTAAGCCCGTCGCTCCCACGAAGCCGGCCGAGCACGCCAAGCCGGCCTCGGCGCCCAAGCCTCCAGCACCTACCGATCCCGGCACCTACGACTTCAAGCCAGATCCCCCGGCACCTACCCCGAAGCCAACGACCCCCAACGACCCCGACTTCGAGCGACTCCACCCGCGCGGCAAAGGCGAGCAGGGCGGGCAATTCGTGGCCAAGCCTGGCGCCGACAAGCCGCCGGCCCAATCTGCCCCAGCAAAGCCCCAGCAATCCACTCTCCCCCTAAGCCCAACCCCAACCGACACCGGAACCTTCACGCACAACGGCAAGCAATTTCAAGCCGAGAAGCACCCGGACGGCTGGCGCTACCGCTCCGGCACTGGGACGTGGTTTCAGGCCGGCCCGGAATCCACGAAGATCATCGAGCAGGGCATCCTAGCCAACAAGACCAAGCCCCTGCCGGAACCGGCCTTCGAGGGCAGCCGCCGCGACCTCCGCACGGCCCACGGCGTGGCCAAGCGGGAATTGGCCAGCCAGGAAAAAGCCTTCGAGAAGGCATGGCAGACCCGCTGGGGCATCCAAGAGGTCGCCAAGGTCTTGCGATCCGCCGGCCGCGAAGAGGACGCGAACCTCTGGGAATCGGCCGCCGACGAGTGGAGCCGCTACATCAAGACCCGCCTCTATCCCGTGCTGGCCCAATCCCGTGCCCACCACGAGGCCCTGGCGAAGCGACTGAGGGCCGAGCCGCCCAAGGCGGCCAAAGCCCCAAAGAAGGCGGCCGAGCGTCAGGCGAAGCCGCAGGCGCTCTTGGATGCCGCGCAGCCGGGCGGCGAGAGCCGATACCCGGAATGGGAAAGCCACCAGCAGTGGGAGCAGGCCCAGCGTGCCAAGCGCGCCGCTGGCCGGGGCGCCGAAGTAGCGAAGATCGAAGCGGCCAAGGAAGCCGCTGGCCAGCGTTACCGGCAAGGCGAGGCGATGCTTAGGGGCGTGCCTGCCAGTCGCAAGCAGCGGACGACCGAGGAACTCCAAACCCGCTGGAAAACCGGCAAGCGACTCATGCGCGAGGCCCGCTACCAGATCGACCGGCACGACCAGCGACTCCATGAACTGACGGCCATCCCCAACGCCGCGGCCAAGCACGGCATCGACGAGAAGAAGCTAGAAGATGCGGCGACCTGGCTCCTCGGTGAAAAGGGCACCCAGGAGGCCGCCGATCGTCTGGCGACCTTTCAGGCGGTACGCAAGTCCACTGGGCTTACTCGCGATGCCATCGACGCTTGGGAGGATGAGGGCGGCGATTCTTCGACATGGCCCGGGCTGGCGAACACGGCGCGATCGGTTGCCGGGGAACACCCAGAGCTTGGCATCGGGACCGGCTACACCGGTGGCGCGGGATACGACGATACCAATTACGCCGAGCGGCTATGGGAGTTGATGAAGGGTGAGGATCCGCATGTGCCCAGCATCTATGACGACGAGGTGCTGAGTGAGGCGGCTGATTTCATCCTGGCCGGGGAGAAGCAGGGGCAGGAACAGGGGCCAGCCGCCGACGAACCGGTCGACGAACCGGCAGGCGAAACGGTCGACCAGCCAGCATCCGACTGGGACGAATGGAGCGGCGAGCCGCAGCCGGCGCGGCAGGAAGAGGAGGAACCGGTCCCCTTCGCGAAGCATGGGGCACGAGAACGATACGGGCGGTTTCTGAAGTGGAGGAGCCAACTCGTATCCGACCGCACCCCCGCCCCGCAAAAATACTCCCCTGCCGACGCCAATTACCGCAGCGGATTCGCCGGCGTGCGGTGTGCCGACTGTCGCTGGCAGCAAGGCCAAGCCTGCCAGCTTGTCGAAAGCGGCGGCCAGGACGACTCAATCTGTGACCTGTGGACAAATCGACCGGGCAACTAATGCGAACCCTCCAAATCGTCAGCCACTGCTGGCAGTACAGTCGCGTCTTGCAATACCAACTGTCTTCCCTCGTCCTCTATCCGCCGGCCAACATCGCCGTGCAGATGACCGTGTTCGCGGCCCTGGATGATGACCGCACCACGGCGGTCTTGAACGCCTTCGCGGCCCGCCTGCCGGCGCTCAACATTCAGATCCAGCCGCCCGAGGAACTGCTCAAGCGGGGCATTGGGCGAAACATCGCGGCCATCGGCAGCACGGCAGACGTCCTCTGGTTTGCTGACTGCGACTACTTCTTCGGCCCCGGCTGCCTGGACTCGCTGGCCGACCTTCCGCTCGACGGCCAGCCGCTATTCTTCCCCGAGGAGACGCTCTACAACGCGACCAGGGCCAGCGGGGACGAGTACGCCCGGCGGGCCCAGGATCCGGCTGCCGTGGTGGACATCGACCCGGCCGACTTCGTTCCCCATCGCACCCGCAAGGCGATCGGCGGCATGCAGATCGTGCCCGGCGCCGTGGCCCGCAAGCGAGGCTACTGCCCGGACTCGCGACGGCACCAGAAGCCCGCGACCGGCACGGCGTGGGCGCATAACACGAGCGAGGACCGCCTCTTTCGCGCGATCCTCGGGACCGAGGGCTGGTCTTGGCCGATCCCGGCATGCTATCGAATCCGGCAGAGCGTGCCGGGCGAGGTAGATTGACGGCGGAATTGGCATTTTGGTAGCTCCCCCGCTGCCGGGGCAAGGGTAGGAAAAATACCTATTTTGGGAATCTTTTCGGAATTGTGGTGTCCAGAGCTTGACGTGCTAAGAGCGGAGTGCTATAATGTTAGAAACGGGAGCAAGCCATGGCCACCATGAAACGATTCACGCGAACGGCGATCGACACGCGAGGCTGTGAATTCCGCTACACCGCTTGTCTCGGGCCGCGTGACTGGCGTATCGGGCCGAACGGGATGCTCGAAGAGGTCCGGGAGTGCCGGTACGAGGCGATGGGGGTCGTGGCTGAATCGCTCGCCGAACTCAAACGCAAAATCGGAGAGTTACCGTAACCAGTTAGGCGAAACCCAAACACGAAAGGGAAGAACGATGGCGAAACCGAAGCTAGAAGCCCAGCCCGCTTACGAGAGCGCCCACATGGTGGCGACCGACCTCCTGGCCCACATCGGCGAACTGCTCCAGGACATGCCGGCCCCCGATGGCGAGGTCACAATCAACTGGGGCCACGTCGGCTCCCTGGCCGAGGTCAACGGCAAGCTGGCCGAGATCATTGCCTTCTTGACCCGCTGATGAGGCTGGAGGCGTCCAGCCGAAACCCCGCGAGGGGTCCGGGATGCAACGAACTTGAAACCTGAACCACGAACCACGAACCAGGAGAAAAAACCGATGAAGACTTCCGTATCGATCACCTGCCGGGGATGCCACGTCACCACCACCGACAGCCCGACAGTTTTCCGCGTCAACCTGCTGCACCTCAAGAGCACGGGCTGCCGTTCTGTAATCCTCACCGGGACCGTCCTCGGATCGCCGGTCTCGGGTGAATACGATATCGACGCTGCCTTGATGCTTGTCTGAAGTATCCAGGCCAACCCCCAACCGCCGGGCTACCGGCAAGGAGAACGATTGTGCTTTACCGCAACAATAACGACGCATACGGCGCAGCAGGCCCTTTTGAGGCCGAATCGCTGAATGCCGTAGTCGAGAACATGATGCCTGCATTCCGCGAGTGGGCTGGTGACGAGTGGCAGATGCACGCTGAGATGTGCCGGGATACCGATACCGACCCCGGCGATGAGGACAAATTCCGCGATGCCGCAATCGATCGCATGCGCGCCGAGTGCTTGGCCGGCTTGGAGGTCATCACCCCAACAAACGCCGAAAGCCGCCGTTACGAACCGGACGAGGCGGACGCGCGACTCCGCGATGCCGCACCGGACCTGCTGGCGGCGTGCCGAGAGGCGCTGTACTGGCTGGACCCGGATTCGCGCGGCGAAGAGGCTTGTGTGAAGATGATCATCGCCGCCATCGCCAAAGCAACAGGAGATCAGCCATGCAACTAGGCCCTCGCCTTCGCGAACTTCGCCTCGCCGCCGGCCTCTCCCAGGAGCAGGCAGCCGCTGCCGCCGGCATCCCGCAGGCGATGTGGAGCGGATACGAGCTCGACAAACGCTGGCCAGGGCGGGATATGATGGAGGCGCTGGCTCGCGGCGTGGGAGTGGAGCCGGCGGAACTGTTGCGGCCGGTGGGAAGCAAGGTGCCGGCGAAGCGGTAGGCACCGCGATCCGCGATTCACTCAGGCCCGGGAGACCGGGCTTTTTCTTTTTCTTGGCCATCTAAACCCCCACCCCGCCGCAACGATTCTCCCGATTCTATCGGACACCGTGGCTGTCTAGGATTTGCTTGGAGGCATAGAGGGCAGAACTGTGGGGCAACCGCGAGGCCCCCGCCGCCGAGCACCCTGCCTAGTGTGGTGCTTAGTGGTTCTGGCAGTTCGGCCCTCCGTGCATTTCTTGCTGTAGAAAATCGACGGCACTTTGTAGACTCTGGGCAAATCCGAAAAAATGGTTGTTGACACGAAAAAACGCTTGTGGTAAATTCCCACTATTGCTGATGGAGAATCCAGAAAATTCCCTATCGGAAAAACCACTAGGCATCTTTGGCCGCTCTTCGGCCGACCTTGCCGCCGCCTGACTAGCGGTGCCCCACTACACCTTGCCAGGCGTACACCTTATTTATGCGCAGTCTAGTGGGCCGCCGTCCCGTTTCCCGCCTGTCAGTTGGCGGGAGCGGGCGGCGGTTATAAAGGCGGATGCCATGACTAACGAAACTTGCCCACGGCGTTATTTCCCCTGGCTCGTAGCCGACGGGACGCCGGACTGCGCGGCCGGTACTTTCCTCAAGGGCGGCCGCGCTTTTGAAAACGGAATCGTGACCCCGCGCCGCCTCGTCGGGGCTGGCCGTGTTGAAACGGGACGCGGCCAGGCATGTGAACTGGGCCGGCAGGCGAACGAGGCTGAGTTGACACGGGTTCGTCATTCTCCCTGTGCCAACAAAAGCCGGCCCCTCCTGTCAAGAAAGGACCAAACCATGAAAGTCAGATTTTGCGAGACGGTGGACGTGAGCGGCGAGGTGGACGTGGACCTCGATATGGTCCTCCAAGAACTTTTCACCCGAATTGACGAAGGCGAGGACATGCCGCGGCAGATGATTGCGGCGCTCGATTGGATGACGAGGATTCTCAAGCGAGTGAGTTCCATGCAGATCGAGCGCATGCCAAAAGAAGTGCGTGAGGAAATTCGCAACCGATTGACAGCGCAGGCCGCCAGGTACTGACCAACCAACTCAACCCAAGGCCATCCCCATGAAACTCTCAATTGTCAACAACCTGCCTGGGGTGAATCCCGTGAAAATGCGCGTAGGCGACATGGCCGTCGTGACCCAGGGAAAGTGGTGCGACTGCGGTCCAGGCGATGTGGTACTCCGCACCAAGAGCTATCTGGTGAACCTAACGAAGTGCGCATGCACAGGCACAGTTGACGAGGGTGCCTCTCCCTTGCGGGTTTCCATTCTCTCTCCAGGTGCATCGGTAATTCTGGTTCAGCAGTAAATACAACCAAACCACGAAAGGAACCGCCCCGATGATGACCGCAGCCCCGCTTAACCCCGCCTCTCCCATCAACCTCCAGGTCCACGTCCGCCACGTCATCCGCCGCGATATGCCGGACATCCTTCGCATCGAATCAGCCTGCTTCGAGAACCCCTGGAGCGACTTCGACTTCAAACGAGTGCTCTCTTGCATGGCGATCGGGATCGTGGCGGAGGTGAACGGCCGCGTTGCCGGGTTCGCGATCTACTACCTGGAGGTCGATCGAGTAGACCTCGCGAACCTCGCCGTGGACCCGGCCTTCGCACGGCGCGGAGTGGGGAAGGCGATGGTGGAGTTCGTCAAAGGGCGCGTGCGAATGTACTCCCGGAAGCGAATCATCGTCCATCCGGCAGAGAACAACCTGGACGGCCACGTGTTCTTTCGAGCGATGGGATTCCGTTGCGTGCGAATCATGCCGCGGTATTACAAAGAGCACGGCCTGGATGGGTATCGATTCGTCTGGAGGAATGCGTGATGGATTTTCCCCTGCAAAAACGCGCGTGGTCCATCTACGAGTGCCCGGCATGCAAGGCGCGGTTTCCCTGCTTTACCGAGACGTTCCGCGCGGAGTACCTCATGTACTGCAGCGTGTGTGGCGTGCCTGGAGTGCTGCGGAAGATTCGCGAGTTGGACCAATTCGAGGCAAAGGCTTACGAGGAGGAGTGCGACCGGAGGAACGCGGAGCGGCCAAGGATGACCAGGTCGGAGATGGACGATCGGGTTGAGAGATCGAGGAGGTGCGGAGGGTAGCCATGGAATACGCGTGTGCAGTGCTGACGGCCGTCGCCGTCATGTTGTGGTGTGAGGTGCAGGCCCGCAAGGGCGAGTAAGAAATCATGCGACTCGGACCACCAAGACTTTATCGCGCCGTGCCGGCCCAGCAATATCCGGGGCTCGCGCTCAACGGCCACACTCATTTTGAAAGGATTGAATCACCAATGCCACCAGGACAAGAAGGACAAACCGACCTCCAGCAAACCAACGAACTGCCGGCGTGCCACGGCGAACCGCGTCCTAAGCCGCTGCCGGAATGGCGAGTCAATGCCAACTGCCGGGACTCGCGCCGCCTGGATCTCGGCGGGGTGTTCTCTGTCTATGCCATGGCAATCGAGGGACGCTTTCACGTCTCGGCGGCCACCAGCTATTGGCATGAGCCGGCCTACGCGACGCTGGAGGAAGCGCAGGTGGAAGGATTGAAATTCGCCAAGGCCGCGCTGGTGAAGGCGCTGGCGGAATTGGAACGGATGGGAGTGTAGTTTTCATCATCAGGTAAGAAAGGGAATCACATGGGAATCTTCAAGCCGGCATCGCGGACGAAATCGAAACTCCGCGCTGCCATCGCCGGACCTTCTGGATCCGGCAAGACGTTTACCGCCCTGCGGGCCGCATTCGCCCTCGGGAAGAAGGTGTGCATGATTGCCACCGAGCCGGGCGCCGCTGAGAAGTATGTCGGCCTGGCCCCCGATGGCGTGCAATGGAACTTCGATATCTGCACGCTGGACGATTACTCGCCTTCGACATACCGCTCGGCCGTCGTGGCTGCCGGGCAGGAGCGCTACGACGTGTGCGTGATCGATTCGCTCTCCCACGAGTGGGAAGGCACAGGCGGGGCCCTGGAGCTGGTTGACAAGAAGGCCAGTGCCGGCAGGGGCAACAAATTCACGGACGGCTGGGGCCAGGTCACGCCGATGCATCGGGCCTTGTTCGAGGCGATTGTTCGCAGCCCCTGCCACGTCATTGCCACCGTGCGGACGAAGACGGAGTATTCGCTGGAGAAGAATGAGCACGGGAAGGCGGTTCCGGTCAAGTTGGGAATGAAACCGGTGCAACGGGAGGGAGTGGAATACGAGTTCGACGTGTTCGGCCGGATGGATCTCACGCACACCTTGTCGATCGAGAAGACGCGCTGCCCGAACATCGACGGCCTGGTGGCAGTGAAGCCGGGCGCCGAGACGTTCGCGCCCCTGGTGTCCTGGCTCAATGAAGGGAGCGAACCGCCGGAAGGGTACTACACGGCGAACGAGTACGACCTGCAATTGAGTGCGGCGGCGCGGGAGGAAGAGCAGGCGGCGGCCGAGAAGGCGAAGGCGAAGGCCGGGAAGAAGACGGCCGCGGAGGTGAAGGCGGAGCAGGAAGGGAAGGGGAAGGAAGCCAATGCGGCACCGGCACCGCAAGCCAAGCCTGTCGGGAAGCCGGCTACATCTTCCTCTTCTTCCAGCACGCCGACCCAGGAGGAAATTGACCGATTGAAGGCGGAGGCCGAGGCGAAGATGGCCGGCGCGAAAGCCAGCGAGGCTCGCCTGCTGGAAGGAAACCAGCAGGAGAAAGAGAAGCGGGAGGTTGCCGGTGGAAACGGCAAAGAATCAGCCGCTGCCGGAGACTTCGCGACCCGCCAGCAGGCCATGGAGGTGATCGACCTGTTCAAGCAATTGAACCTCGACAAGGCGAAGATGGTTTCCATCCTGTCGAAGGCAGGGGTCGAGAAAGCGAGTCAATTGAAGCGAGCCGACTGCAACACGCTGATCGAGAGTTTGCGGAAAGCGATGAAGAAGCGGGAGGCGGCGGCGAGTGCGGCGGCGAAGCAATCGACCGCGAAGGACCGGCAGCCTGGCGACGAGAAGCCTGGCGACACGCGTGATACACCGCCGGCAACTGGAACGGATGAAATTCCCTTCGGCTGAGCGAAACTGAATTTAACCACCAACCACCAACCACTATTTACGAAAAACCCAATCAATACCAGAAAGGCAACGGCAACACAATGAGCACGCAAAACGACGATTTCACCTTCGACATGGACTTCGAGGGCGACGATATCGACAAGGACGGCACTGGCGGCATGCTGCCGGAAGGCGGCTATGAGTTCGTGCTCGTGGATATCGAGCCGCACACCGAGAACAGTGGCGACATGCTCGTCAAGCTGGAGGTCACGGCTGGCACTCAGCCGAATCAGAAGGGCCGAACGCACCACGAGTATTTCAAGTATCCCGAAACGGGACTAAGCGACAATGCGAACGGCGTCAGGCGGAGCATCTTTCGGCAGTTGTTCTACGCTTTGGGACTGGCGACGAAGGAGCAATTGAAGGCCAACCCCAAGCTGCGGGTGAACCTGGTCGAAGCGATCGGCCGGCGATGCTGCGGAATCATCAAGCACGAGAAGTATCCGAAGGCCGATGGGAGTGAGGGCACAAAGGCCACGCTGTTCACCAAGGGCCACTGGGATCTTTGGCACCCCAGTGATCCGAAGGCGGAAGGGATTCCGAGGGAAGCTGGTGGCACGGGAGGCGGCGAGAAGAAGGAAGAAAACGCCGCCGCTGCCGGCGTCTTCGATAACGTGGATGACCTGCTGTAGTGATTCCCAGCAGCAGGTCCACGAGCGGCGGCGCGGGAGGTATTTCGACCGCGCTGCCGCGAGGGGGCGGTAGCCCAATTGGAAGAGGTGGCCCAGGAAGGGCCTTGTTGCAGGTTCGAATCCTGCCCGCCCCACTGCAATCAATCCCAACCCAACGGACGACACCAACCATGGAAACAGTTTCCGACAACCAACTGGCTCGATTCTCCGCAAGCGATTCTGCCATCGCGGAAATGTCCGCCGCATACCTCCCGCTCACGATCCGCGACGTGAACGACACCGCCGGCTACAAGGCAGTCCACGCTGCCCGCATGGTGGTGAAAAACAAGCGGGTGGAGGTCGAGAAACTCCGCAAGGAACTCAAGGCCGATGCCCTGGAGTACGGCCGGCGCGTGGACGCGGAGGCCAAGCGAATCACCAGCCTGCTGGAACCGATCGAATCGCACCTCTCGCAAGAAGAGGAGGCATACGAGGCCGAGAAAGAGCGGATCAAGAATGCGGCACGGCTGAAAGCAGAAGCAGAGGAACGTGCCAAAAGAGAGGCGGAAGAAGCGAAGATTCGCGCGGAGCGCGAGGCAGAAGAAGCACGGCTGCGGGTGGAACGTGAGAAGCTGGAAGCTGAGCGGCGAGCGATGGAAGAGGAGCGAGAGAAGATCGCGGCCGAGCGTGCAAGGCAGCAGGCGGAGCAGGACCGCATTGACGCCGAAAACTGGAAGCTGGAAATGGAGAAGGCCCGCGCGGAGGCGATGGAGAAAGCGATAATCGAAACGGAGAAGCGGCTTATCAGGGAGGCGGAAGAGAAGGCGGCGCGCGAGAAGGCCAGGCAAGAAGAGCAAGCAGCGGCGAAGGCACAAGCAGAAGCATTGCGGCCGGATCGGGAGAAGCTGCTGTGGGTGGTAAAAGCGATATCGTACATCACGGTGCCGGAAGTCTCTGGAGATGCACAGGCCGTCTATCACGAAATCTGCGGCTTACTGGTCGACGTCCTGGTAGACATTCGCAATGCCATCGACAAAGCCCTTCCGGCAGTCGGAAGCGAATCCGCCGATCCCGTCTAAAGAAAGGATTTCCATGCCTCGCCGCTGCGAAGAATTGATCGCCGAGTTCGGATACGAGCGCAATGTCTTCGGTCGCGAAGACGACCGTTCCATCATCGGCGTGCTGGACGACGGCGGCGGCGAGGACTCGAATACCTCGGGAACGGTAGTGAAAGGGAAGGCCCGCGAGGGTGAATTGGAATCGGGACTCACCTACCGCTTCTACGGCTACTGGACCACGCATCCCAAGTATGGCCGGCAATTCGCCTTCCAGAGCTTTATCCTCGCTCAACCTTCCGGCAAGCAGGGGACAATCGCCTACCTGACGCGCGGTCCCGGCATCGGTCCGAAGCGTGCTGCGAAGCTCTGGGATCTCTACGGATCGAGCGCATTGGAAGTAATCAGGACCGATCCGGCTCGGGCGGCGGCGGAGTGCCACGGACTCACGGAAACCAAGGCACGGGAAGCCGCCGCCTATTTTCAGTCGCACATCGCGGCCGAGAAGACCACGCAAGACCTGCTGGAGCTGCTGAGCGGCATGGGGACGCCGCGGAAGCTGGTTGACCGGCTGATCGAGAGATTCGGGGTGAAGGCGGCCGAGAAGGTGAAAGAGAATCCCTACTCTTTGATTCGTTTCCATGGCGTGGGATTCGGACGGTCGGATCGACTCTACCTACAACTCGGCAAAGATCCCGCTGCCCCAGAACGCCTCGGCTGGTGTGCCTGGCATTCGCTCTATAGCGATCGGCAGGGGCACACCTGGCTGCCGGTGACAGTGCCGGAGCGAGCGATACGCGACGGCGTGGCCGGCGTGCAGGTCGATGGCGTGATGATGGCAGGTGGCCTGGCGTGGGCCATTAAGGCCGGCCACGTGGCCGTGAGGGACGAGGTGGTCGAGGGAGGCGGGTGCAGGGTGGTCAGGCGATGGATGGCGGATGGTGCGAAGGCGGCGGCCGAGACGAGGCTGGCGAATTGTGTTTGGCGAGCGATGGTGGAGGATTTCAGCAGCAAAAACGAAAGGATAGCAAAATGAAGGATTGGTGTTCAGTGGCACTGCCTCCAGATAGTTGCCGCGACGTTTGTGTAAAGTTCGGCGACAAGAGCGAGGGCACGGGTTTTTACTGGAGCCACGACAAGAGGTGGTATCAAAACAAGCATCACGGGGCGAAGCGAGTCACTCGCATTCATCCATTCGAATGGAAGGACAAGCCGGAAAGGGAATCGAATTGACCCTCCCCTCCCCCCAATCCATCCCCGATCTCTCCAGCCACCAGCGCGAGCAATATGCCCTCGCCGCATCGCATCCCAGCAACCGCGGCTCCCTCTCAATCCTCGGCGGCCGGCCGGGCACCGGCAAGACATTCACGCTCGCTCGCATCCTGAAATCCATTCCCTCCGCGCGCTCGGCAGTCGCTGCCCCAACCGGCAAGGCCGCCGTGCGCGTGACGGAATCGCTGGCCCGTGCTGGGGTGCCGCGCGTGCGAGCGACAACGATCCATTCCCTCCTCAAGGTCTGCGACCAGGACGACGGCGACGGCTGGGGATTCGAGCACGATGAATCGAACCCGCTCCCGCTCGATTACATTTTCATTGATGAAGGATCAATGATCGACACCCCGCTTGCCGGCAGCTTACTTGCAGCCCTGGGGACCGGCTGCCGGGTAATGCTCATCGGGGACGTGAATCAATTGGCGCCGGTCGGCCACGGGGCGCCGCTGCGGGATCTGATCGCTGCTGGGGTGCCGCATGGCGAACTGACGGAGATCCAGCGGAATAGCGGGAGGATCGTCAAAGCATGCCATGAGATCATCGACCGGCAGCGATATGCACCTTCCGCGAAGCTGGACTTCTCAGGGGAGGCCCCCGAGAACCTCCTGCACGTGGAACGGCGGGAGCCGGAGGCGCAGATTGAAGCGCTGAAGGCCATGTTGGAGAAATTCCGCAACGGCTCGCGCATCGCTGGGAACATCGTGGATCCCGTGTGGGACTGCCAGATCATCACGGCCGTCAACGAGAAGTCGCCGCTCGGGCGCAAGGCACTCAACGCCATCTTGCAGGGGTTTTTGAATCCCGCCGGCCAGCAGGTGCCGGGAAATGGTTTCAGGGTAAACGACAAGCTCGTCTGCACGAAGAACGGCTGGGTGCCGGTGGAAGCCAGCAGACCGCGCGAACTGGCCGGCGTGCGAGTGAACGCCGACCAGAAGGAAGGGAAGGTCTACTGCGCGAACGGCGAGCAGGCCCGCGTGCTGGCCGTCTTCCCTCGCTACACGGTGGCCAGGCTCTGGGCGCCAGACCGCCTGGTCCGCATTCCGAAGGGAGACAGTTATACCAACGAGGCTGGCGAGATTGAAAACGCCGGCTGCAATTGGGAGCTGGCCTACGCTGTCTCCTGCCACAAGTCTCAGGGAAGCGAGTGGCCGGTGGTAATCACGCTCCTGGATGCGTATCCGGGGGCCAGGATGCTTTGCACCAGGGAATGGTTGTATACCGCCTTGTCTCGCGCGAAGACGATGGGCGTTACGCTGGGGCAGCGTGGGGTGGCCGACGACATGTGCCGGAAGAGCGGGCTGTGGAATAGGAAGACGTTTTTGGTGGAGAAGATTTCGGAACTCAAGCAGGCGGGACTCGCTCAAGCGTGGGACCGCGAACTAATGGAGGTATGACATGGCCGACCAATTACTGAGCATCGACCTCGGCGACCCGCAAGACGAGGACGTGCAGGCGGCACTGGAGCTCGCGGAGGAGATCGAAGAACTCGCTTCCGAAGTGCCGGAGGAAGGCGAGGACTTCGCCGCATCGGTCACCGAGAAGGCCCGCGACATCGCGGCCAATATCGAACGCCACAACCGCGTCACCGACAAGCAATATGCCGCCCTGGAGAACATGCTGGAAGGTCTCCAACGGTGGTTTAACGATTGATCCAGCAGGAAAGGGAAACGACATGGGACGCAAAGGGAGCAAGGTCAAGAAGCGGAAGAAAGTAACCGTCCGCATCATCAAGGAAAAGCACGCCGGGGAGATCACGGAGCCCCATCGCCTGCTCGCGGATATCCGCCGGCAGTACCACGCGCACCTCGCGGAAGCGAAGATCGGCCTGGCGTGGCGCCTCGGCTGGAGGTCCGACACTGACGGCCACATGCGACTCGGCCAGTGCCGGAAGTCCAGTGACCTCGATCGGGAGATGTACACGGGTTTTGATTTTGTCATCCTCCTGAACGAAGAGGCGTGGCCGACGCTCAACGAGAAGCAGAAGCTGGCGCTACTCGACCACGAGTTGTGCCACGCGGCTTTGTCGATGGACGCCGACGGGAATCCCAAGATCAACGACCGAGAGCGGCTCGTCTGCCGGACCAAGAAGCATGACGTGGAGGAGTTTAGGTGCATCGTGGAGCGGCACGGGTTGTGGACGCAGGATCTGGAGAGTATCGCCAGAGCGGCGGTGAACGATAAGAAGCGGCCGCTGCTGAATGGCGGTGGAAATTCCAGCAGTGGCGGGAATGGAAGCACCAGCACCAGCACCCCCGCAACCTACACCAACGGTGTTCCCGTCCCTGCCGGCACGCCGATCGAAGGCACCGCGGCCAGCAACGTGGATTGGCGATCCTGGAAGACCGAGGTGCTGGGGCACTACGGCCTGCCTGCCGGGAAGGTCAAGCTGCTCTGTGAGGCGGGGCTCGGCACGCTCGGCAAGCTGATGAGGTCGATTCAGGAGGCCGCGGAGCCGGGATTCTGGTACAAGGCAATCAAAGGTCTCGGGGAGAACGGATATGACGCGCTGACCGAGGCGATTGCGGCAATGCGGCAAGCGAGGCCGGAATTCCAAGCGGATGAGAAGTAGGGGAGAGGGGAGAAGAGGAAAGAGGCATGATGCAGGCCGCCGCATATTACAACGAGATTGAGCCCTTCGCCGCCGCATGGCTGAAGGAACTCATCGCGGACGGCCTCATCATGCCGGGCGACATCGACACTAGGAGTATCGCGGATGTTACGGCAGACGATGTTATGGGATACACAAGATGCCATTTCTTCGCCGGGATTGCCGGCTGGGATCTCGCCCTCCAGCTTGCCCGATGGCCAGAGAATCGACCAGTCTGGACCGGCTCCTGCCCCTGCCAACCCTTCTCGGCGGCGGGGAAGCGGCAAGGGCAAGCGGACTCCCGCCACCTCTGGCCCGAGTTCGCCCGCCTCATCGGTGAGTGTCGCCCTCCAACGGTCATTGGAGAACAGGTTGCAAGCGCGATTGGCCACGGATGGCTCGATGGAGTATTCGCAGACCTGGAAAGAGAAGGTTACGCCTGCGGGGCGGTCGTACTTGGCGCACACAGCATCGGCGCGCCGCACATCCGACAGCGGTTGTACTGGGTGGCCGACACCGGAGAAATCGGACGCGGACGGCGGCCGTGTGAGCAAGGAAGTCGGCGGGACGCGACCGAGCGGGGCCAAGAGGTCTGTGACGCTTGGGGCGGTGACGGCGAACCTGACAGGCTGGCCGACGCCCAATGTCCCGAATCGCGGTTGCGAGATGGACAAGAGCCACCGGCCGAACAGCGGCGGGATCGACCTGCAATCGACGGCGATGCTTGTTCCGTCTGTGATGGGAGGGGATGGTATCTCCAGAGATTCTCAGATGACTTTGCGACCCACTGCCGGGTATGCGGCGGAACTGGCAGACTGGCCGACGCCCAATGCGATGGAAGGCGGTTCGACGAGCCGATCCTGGAACCGCAAGGACGAGTTGCTGATGGGAGGACTGGGCCTGGGACTCCAAGGCTGGGCGACACCACAGGCAATGGACAGCGAGAACGCGGGCGGTCCTCAGCAAGCGTGCCTGACCAATCAGGCGGAAGGTCGATATGGTCCGACTCCCGCCCCATCCTCTGTCGAGACGGGAAGTGGAGGAGGATACCGCTTGAACCCGCGCTTTTCCCTCTGGCTCATGGGCTTCCCAATCGCGTGGGCATTCTGCGGGGAGCGGGCAACGCCATCTGCCCCCAAACGGCGGCGGAATTCATAAGGGCGTTTATTGAAAGCACATCGTGAAAACCAAGCCAGCGGAAATCGAGATTGACCTCAGCGACGGCGCGCGGCCTCCCGCGAAACCTCCCGCTAGTCTGCCGGCACGTTCCGGCAGGCGAGGGAAGTCCGGGAAGCCGGGTGAATCGGCGAAGCCTAACGCATCACCCCGCGCGCCGTCGCTATTCCGCTCCCTCTCGATCTGTCCGTTCACGATCATCGTGGACACGCGCGAGCAGCTCCCCTACACCTTCGACGACATGCAGGAGGCCGGCCGGGAAATCATCGTGCCGGTGATCCGCCTGGGCCTGGAGTCAGGCGATTACTCGCTTGAAGGATTTCAGGACAAGATCGCCATCGAGCGGAAATCCCTGCAAGACCTCTACGGCACCCTGGGCGCCGGCCGGGAGCGGTTCGAGCGTGAATTCGAGCGGCTGGCGAAGATGGACTTCGCGGCCGTGGTGATCGAGGCATCCGCCACGGATATCCTGCACCCCGACGAGGCCGACCCCTGCTGGCACTCGCGGCTCGATCCGCGAAGCGTGGAAGGGACGATCGCGGCCTGGTCGGTTCGATATCCCGTGGTCCACTGGTGGCCGATGGGAACGCGGAGGCAGGCGGAGGAGCGGGTATTCGGGGTGCTGAAGGCGTGGTGGAAAGAGCAAACCCAGAAAAGAAAGGCGTGAACATGAAAATCAAAGATTTATGGACTGTCGTTTTATGCAAATCAAATGAGCCAGTGGTTCCAATTGATGACAACCCTGAATCAGACGACCAGGGGATGATCGTTTACCGCTCTCAGCGAGCGGCTGAACTCGCGGCAGAATATCAGGCGGAAATGTACGGCATCGATTGCCGTGCGTGCAGGATGGATAAAGCGGAGATGTAGGAGTGTGGAACTGACCAGTAGCCAGACAGGATGCACGCCATGAGCAAGACGCCAGCCAAGAAATCCCCCAGCCACAAGCCCCCCGACATCCTCGCCATCAAGACAGCCGCCTCCGGCCGCTGGCGCGAGATCCTCCCGGCACTGGCGGGCATCGCCCCCGATTTCCTGGACGGCAAACACCACCCCTGCCCCAAGTGCGGCGGGACCGATCGCTTCCGCTTCCTCGGGGATCGGGACGGCGGCTGCTACTGTAATCAATGCTTCGCGGAGAAGAACCACGACGGGATCGCGTCCATCCGCTGGCTGACCGGCAGCGAGCTTCCCACGGTGCTGGCGCAGTTGACGAGCTACCTGCACCTGGATCCTGCTCCATCCCATGGCACCACCGCATCATCCCCCAGCACTCCCAAAAAAGCCCCCAGCAAGCCGCACAAGGCCCGCGTCTGGGCCACCGCGGAAGGCATCGTCCACACGATCCACAATGCCCTGGTTGCCAAGGAAGGCCCAGGCGTGCGGTTCGTGCGGTCCTGGAAGTACCCCACCTTCTCGGTCTTGCGATTCGACCTCCCCACCCCTGCCGGCGAAAAGCAACGCAAGGAATTCCGACCCGTCCACCAGGCCCCGCTCGGCACTTCCGGCACGCTGGGGTGGGCGCTCGGCTATCCGCCTGGACCGCGGCCGCTGTATCGCCTGCCAGAGATCCAGGCGGCCGCCGATACTGATTCATCCCTCCTCACGATCCACGGCGGGGAGAAGGCCGCCGACGCCGCCGCGGCCTCCATCCTCCTCCCCAGCACCACGAACGCCGGCGGCGAGGAGGCCATCCGCCTGACCGATTGGGGCCCGGCGGCTCGCTTCCAGACCGTGGCCATCGTCACAGACAACGATTCGGCCGGCGAGCGATTCGGCCAGGCCGTGGGCGCCATCCTTCGCACCCAGCGGCCCGAGGACCAGGTCATCAAGATCATCCGCTTGCCGGGGCTCCCGCCGAAGGGCGACGTGGTGGAGTGGATCGCGGCCGGGGGCACCCTCGAGGAGTTTCTGAAAATCGTCGAGAAGACGCCGGCCGCCGACATCAAGCCGATCGACGCCACCGGCATCAAGCCCAACGAGGCCCCAGACGACCCGCACCGACTGGCCCGGGTGAACCTCGAGCGCTACGCGACCCGGCACGACGGTCGGACGATCGTCTTTTGGCGGGACGAGTGGTATGCGTGGAAAAGGAATCGTTACCGCAAGATCCCCGAGAAAGAACTGCGCGCGAAGATCGCCACGTCGATCAAGGCGGAATTCGACCGACTCAACATCGTGGATGTCAAGAGCTACGAAGAGCGAAAGGCCCTGGGCCTGCTGGACCCAACGAAAGACAAGGGGCCGCCGGAGGTCCAAAAGGTATCCACGCATATTGTCGGGAGCGTGCTCCAGGCCACGTCGGGGATGACGGTCCTGTCCGGCGAAATCGAGCACAATACCTGGCTGCCGACGAAGCAGCGGCTGCCGCTGATCTCGCTCGCGAACGGCCTGCTCAACGTGGAGGCCCTGTTGGCCGGCGCCGAGCCGGAGGATTTCCTGCGGCCGAACTCTCCGTCTTGGTTCTCAACCGTCAGTCTCCCGTACCCATTCGACATTGCAGCGGAGTGCCCGAAGTGGCTGGCATTCCTGGAGTACAACTTGGAGCTGGACCCCGAGCGAATCAAGCTGCTCCAGGAGTGGGCCGGCTACCTGCTTCTCCCGTACACCGGGGAGCAAAAATTCATGATCCTGGAGGGCGAGGGGGCCAATGGGAAGAGCGTTTTCTGCGCCGGAATCGAGTCCATGCTCGGCAAGGATAACGTCTCCCACGTCCCCCTGGAGATATTCGGCGAGCGGTTCCAGCTCACCCAAACCATCGGCAAGCTCTGCAACATCGCATCGGATGCCGGGGAGATCGAGCGGGCCGCCGAGGGCCACCTGAAATCGTTCACTGCCGGCAACCCCATGACCTTCGATCGCAAGGGGATGGCCCCATTAGACCTCGCTCCAACCGCCCGCCTGATGGTCGCATGCAACAACCGGCCTCGCTTCAACGACCACAGCGATGGGGTATTCCGTCGCATGCTTATCGTGCCTTGGCGCGTGCAGATCGAGCCAAAGCGACGCATCAAAGGGATGGATCAAACCGACTGGTGGGAGCGGTCAGGCGAGCTAAGCGGTATCTTCAACTGGGCGGTTGCCGGCCTGCATCGCCTCAGAGCACAGAACGGATTTACTTACTCGCAAGTGATGAACGATACGCTGGAGGAGTATCGCGAGGAGATGAATCCGGCCCGGGTGTTCCTGTGCGAGAACCTGGAGCGATCCGATGGTTCTGTTGTCCGCACCGACCATATCTACCGCCTGTATCGCCGCTGGTGCGAAGCCAACGGCCACAAGCCGATGGCCTCCGGCAACCTCGGGAAAGAGGTCATGAGGGTGTTTCGCGGAACGAAGAAAGTCAGAAGGGGGGGTAAGTCGGATCGGTTCAACGCTTACGAAGGAATCGCTTACAGCCAGGACGAAATCGCGGGAGAGACAACGGCCGACAAAGAACTATTTTGAAAAAGTGAAGCATCTACCGTGACACCTATGACACCAATTTTTGCATTTTCAAAAACCGTGCGTGTCACCGTGACACCTATGACACGAAATGTTAAGATAGGTAAAGGTGTCATAGGTGTCATAGGTGTCATAGTAAACCATACCCCCACGTAAGCAAAAAAGAATTAGACATATATATATGATAGTAATAAATAGCGCTATGTGAGGGAGTAGCAGGAGGGTGACACCTATGACACCTATGACACTTACCCATTTTAACATTGCCAGGGGGGTATGAACCTAGAGGGGGTATCATCATGGCCGGGATCCGCGAATTGCTCGAACGTCAGAAACGCCAGGCGGCTAGCCTGCCGGCGGCTGCTTCGGCTGGACCTGCGGCGCCTGCAACGGCCGGCCTTGCTCCGCCTGCCGGTGGTGGCGGAGGAGGAACGGCGGCCGCGGCTGCTCCGGCTGCTGCTGGTGCGGCTCCTGCTGCTGGTGACGGTTCTGATGCATCACGCATGCCACTCGATATTCCATCCCACATCCGCATCGTCTTCGATGCAAACGGCTCGATCATCTACCGCCGGCCAGGCGTCACGCGACGCGAGGCGATAGATGCACGCGATAATCTGGAGTGGTTTGCGAGGCGTGAGAAGGCGATAAGGCGAGATGAGGAGCGGAGGCGATAAGGCGAGTATGGAAGGAAGGTGATAAGGCGAGCAGGGAAGGAAGGCGATAAGCGGAGGCGATAAGGTAAGACGATAAATCCACAGATTGGAGTAAATATGGGAGCCAACAGCAAGATCGAGTGGACGGACGCAACATGGAATCCCGTCACCGGCTGCACGCCAATCAGCGCGGCGTGCGACAACTGCTATGCCGCGCGGATGGCAAAGCGGCTGGCCGGGTGCTGCGGCTACCCGGCCGACGATCCATTTCGCGTGACGCTTCATCCCGAGCTACTCGACGAGCCGCGGCGCTGGCGGAGGCCGCGCCGCGTGTTCGTCGTGAGCATGGGTGACCTCTTCCACAAAGACGTCCCGTTTGGTTGGGCCACGCACGTTTTCGACGTGATCCGAGATTGTCCGAAGCACACGTTCCAAATTCTAACGAAGCGGCCAGGGCGTATGGAGGAGTTTTTTAACGGGCGAGGCGGGTGGCGATATGGTCCACCTCCAGATAACGTCTGGCTGGGTGTCACGGTCGAGAACCAGGCGACCGCCGACGAGCGAATACCGATGCTGTTGCGGTGCCCGGCGAAGGTGCGGTTCTTGTCGTGCGAGCCATTGCTGGGGCCGGTGAATCTTCGTCTCGCAACCCCATGCGACCGTCGATGCAATGAGTACGATTACGCGGAGTGCCCTGGAACGAACGGGCCATGCATCATGCAATGCCGTGTTGAATGGGTCATCGCCGGCGGCGAGAGCGGCCCCAACGCCAGGCCATCGCACCCCGACTGGTTCCGTTCGCTGCGCGATCAGTGCGCGGCGGCTGGCGTGCCTTACTTTTTCAAACAATGGGGATCGTGGGCACCGGGTAATTACGGGTCCAAGTTGAATCCAGCGCAAGGCATCTACCGGGATGGGCGAAGGCTTATTTCCGACGAAGATTTTCAGCGGAAAGGCGAAGCATGGCCTCGATCACTCATATCCCATGATGGCAATTTCAGTTTCGTTACACGTGTTGGCAAGCACGCCGCCGGCTGCCTGCTCGACGGCCGCGAGCACAAGGAGTTCCCCACGTGACCCCATCCATCACGCTGTACAAACTAGGCAACGCGCGCAAGCTCGTCTTCGTCAAAGGCACCGAGAGGTATATCTTCCTCTTCACGCCGTCCGAAGAGGACAAACTCATGCGGACCATGGGACGGTTCGCCGCCAACCCGGAACTGAGCTTCACCTGGTACGATGCCGCGGTGTGCTCCCATCACGTGAAGGCGAGGGTGAAAAGATGAATTTCTGCGAAACCTGCCATTGGTGGTCGGGCGTCCTGGCGCATCCAAGTAAACCTCACTTTTATGGTTGCGTGAAACTCACAGGAGACCGTGGAGAGGAGCGGGAGCGGCTGAGCATTGTATTGGTCGGAGTGATCTACACTCGCAACGATTTCGGTTGCGTGTGCTGGGAAAAAAGGGAGCGACCATGAACCGCACCACCATGACCGAGCGGATCCGCATCCTCGACCTGGCCGCCCGTGGCCTCTGCGCCACCGAGATCGCGCGAATCGTCAACCGAAACCGCAACCTGGTCTCTGCCATCCTCGCCCGGCCGGCCGTGGAAGTGCCTGCGTACCGCTGTCCTGGCTGCGGGAATCGCGTCACGCTGCGGCCGTGCCTGATCTGTTTGTGTGCGGAGCGGAATAGGCGGGAGAGGCTGGTGATGCGCGAGGGGGACTTTAGGTGAGAAAAAAATTGATTAACACTAACGAAACTCCAAAACCACGGAACATCAAGGCGCATTTGCTCGTTAACAAGCCATGCTCGCTCTGTGGATCGTCAGACCGTGTGCGCATGGTATTTCCACGGCGCGGGTGGGGCGCAGCCAGGCAATCTTATTGGTCTCGGCAGCCATGGTGCTACCAGTGCTGTCGTCGGGCAAACGGCCAGTACAAACTTGCCTACTGGCGATAACCCCGAGCTGTAGGCTAAAAATCTGAAAATGAGTGCGCTTAACATTTTCCAGAACCTGTGGTATGCATGATGGCGACGAGGCACAAAATGCCATTTCAAGACCAAAGGCGCAGGCCAAACCGACCGCGCCGACCAAGGAGAGCCAAGATGTTTTTGAAACTGCTCGCGCTACTGAAGGCAGCCATTCCGCTGCCGGTGTTCACCGATGCGGCGAGTTTCCTCGCCTGGTGGAACGGCCTCGGCCCTTCCATTTCCGAGTTTGTGGCGTCGCTCGCCAAGCAGATCGTCACGACTGGCGAGGCGTTCATTTCGCTGCCCAACGGCGTCACGCTGAGCATGACCAGGGGCGACGATGGCGTGTACCGCTTCGACCGGTCCTCGGTGCCGATGGTTTGCGGGGCGCTGGCTGAGCACGATCCTGAGGTGTTTGGGAAGCTTGGCGACGGCAAGTTGATGGAGGCGCTGCTGAAGTTTCTGGAGCTGGCGGAGAAGATCCTGCCGCTCGTCTTGCCGCTGTTTTTGACGCCGGACGTGGAACCGGCAAAGTAGCGAACCCTGCAGGGATGCCCCAGCGCGTGGAGTTGCATCCGCGCGCTGGGGCCAGCGTGTGCCGAGACGCCGAGTGGAGGAGTTGGCACCTCGCCTGGCTCATAACCAGGAGTTCGCGGGTTCGAGTCCCGCCTCGGCCACTGGAAGCAAGCAAAGCAGGGAGCATGAAATGAAGACCACGATCCACGTTTTGTTTGATCTGAAGGAAGTGTATGACGCATTGATCGAGGCTGCCAAGGGACAGGCGGGCCAAGGGGCAGGATCAGCAAGCGTAGCGATTTCCTTTGGTTCGGATGGAAAACCGAATGGGGCCGTGGTGGAGTTCAGCCGCGGAAAGGTGTAAGTGATGGAAACTCTCACGCTTTTCATCACCGTGATGATGGCTGTGCTGCTGGGCGATCTGGTGTTTCTGCTGGCGGTGATATTTTGGGCCGATCATTTGTAGCGAAAGGCACGGCAATGGAAACGCGACCCTACGAACCACGCCACCGCGAAAGCACGCGCAGCGCCGCGAAACTTCGCTTCTGGCTTCTGCTGCTGATCCTCGCCATTTGGACCGCCATAATGGCCCTGGTGCCGCTGGTGAGCGGCGCGGAGCCAGGCTTGCAAGTCGGCTCGAAAGTCTGGCTGGTCCTCGCGGATGGCAAGCACGTCAAGGCCCGCGTAGTCGCCACGCCAAGCGGCTGGATGCTGGTGTTTGCCAACGGCGAGGACACCGGCGCCTTTCTTGTCTCGCCCGAGGGCGGGACTCCGGGCCCAACCCCGCCGCAACCTACCCCCACCCCGCCAACACCTACCCCGCCAACACCTACCCCAGAGACTCTGACCGGCCTCGCGAAACTTTCGCTCGACTGGTCGGCCGCCGTGAAGACGGAACGCCAGGCCGCCGCGAAGATCGCCGCCGCGTTTCAGGGCGCGGCTACTCGCATCGCTGCCGGGGATCTCGCCACGCCGGCGGATTGCGTGGCGGCAGTCTACGCGAGCACGCACCTCACCCTCACGCCGGCCGAGGGCCAGGCCTGGGGACCGTGGTGGGAGGCTTGTCGCGTGTGGTTTGCCGCGGAGGCCAAAGCGGGAAAGCTCAAGACGGCGAAGGATCATCAGCAGCCGTTTACGGACTTGTCGCGCGGACTCAAGGAGGTGAAGTAGTGACCACGGAACGGCAGGAAAAGATTCGCGATGCGTGCAAGAGGGTGCTCGATAAAGCGGCAGAGCGAGCCGATGTGCAACTCGTTCAGCAGCGCAGAAGTGACGCCATTGCCGATGTAGAAATGATGCTTGAGGCGCTTGACGCACTGAAAGCCGCGGGGGTAGAGATAGCGAGGCTGAAGGCGGTACTTGGCAAACTTCGCGCCGATGCGGAGGAAAATTCAACAGTCACGTTGATCTCGTTTCGCGAGTTTGACTCACCGCGCATTTGCGGACCTGTGCGGTGGCGGTATCACGTCTACCACCACGATAATCGCTCGGCATCGTCGTCCGCGATATGCGATACACCGGAAGCGGCGATTATGGACGTGCAGGTGAAAGGAAGCTAAACCATGCATTTCAAACTCATGGACCGTCTTCTCGACTACGGCGGCTGGACCTACGACCCTGTGTCGATCGGCGCGGTGATCGAGGCCACGGCGGACAAGCTCACTACCTGGGGTGCGCCAACGCCAGGGATCGGCGAGGGCAAGACCGTGTGCTTGTATCGGGCGTTCTCGAATACGCTCGGCCGCCAGCCAACCTATCCAAATCAGACCTCGGGAACGTGTGTTGGCCGTGGTGGCGCTCGTACCGTGGACCTGCTCCAGGCCATGCAGGGCGCGTGGACAGCCTTCGCCAGTTCGGAGGCGGCCTTTGCCTTCGCACGGATCGAAGTCGGCCTACTGGAACACAAGCAGCGACCGCCATCGGACGGCGCCGTGGTGGCCTGGGTCGTCGAAGCGATGCGGAAATTTGGCAGCGTGCTCCGCTGTGATCCTGGTGTGCCTGCGACGGATGATGATGATCTCGCCCAGAAATGGGGCAACGACCGCAAGGAGGGCGTTCCCGCCGCGCTCGAGGCTTTGGCCAAGCGGCGAATCGTCAAGGCGTGGACTCCCATCTCGGGCTACACCCAGGCACGCGACGCGATTGCAAGCGGTTACGTGGTGATCTTCGGGACTTCTCGCGCGCAGTGGGGACGCTCGCTGCCGGCACAACGCGACAAGCAGGGATTCCTCACCACGCGAGGAAGCACGGGCCACTGCTGGATCGCCACAGGCGTAGTCGACGACCGGCAACGGCCGGGGATTCTTCTCGATAACAAATCCTGGGGCGACGACTGGGTGGCCGGGCCAAAGGGCGTGCTGGAAGACATGCCTGACGGCGATTACCTCTGCGAGGCGGACGAGTTCGACAAGATCGTCTCGAAGGGCGAGGCGTATGCCGTGAGCGACATGGAGGGGTTTGAGCCGAAACCATTGGATTACCTGTTTTATTGATTTACCAGACACAATCGAGGGAGATATCATGGAGCGTTTCATTGAGGACGCGGAGGCCCTTGTGGCCATGTTGAGTGCCGTAATCGAGCAGGCGCGACGTTCCGACGACGGCGACGGGAGCGGCATGCAATACGCCGTGTCTTCGTATCCCGCCATGGTCGAACAGATCGGAAAGGTTACGACGAGCCTTGGTCGCGTCAAGCTCGTTGGGCGCGATGGGAAGGTCTGTCGCTAGACACACTGGCAGCCGGTTTGCTCGCCCTCTCGCAAGTGGCCATAGCGAGAGAAGCGCGGGGTTCAACTCCCCGGCCAGCGTCTTACGGAGTGAATGCAAGATGACAGCAGAACTTCACCCAGCTTTCGTGTGGGATTGCGATTCGTGCGGAACCGAGAACTTCACTCGCGTAATCGAAGGCAACCTTGACGAAGCAGCGTTTCAGGCGATTGCCGACCGCGACCAGGTAGTGGAAGACTTCCTTGCACCGAACGCTGAGCAGCAGGACGACGGCAGCTATTCGTCAGCTGTGCTGATAAACCGCATTACGCTTGTGCCAAAGCACGTTACTTGCAGGGAGTGTGGGGCGACCCATGAAACCGAAATACTGAGGGAGGATGGGGGATGAAACACGACAACGACTTCGCTGGTCCATGGGACTTCATTTTGCATGTTGTATTTGCGCTGTTCGCGCTGCTTCTGTGGGCGCTGATCGGCAGCACAGCACTATCCACCGATTACGTCTGGTGGTCGGCCGACTATCGCTTCTACGATCCATCCCCGATCCTTGTCCGGCCTGCCATCACGCCAGTCCGCAGCGCCATCCGCTGGGTGACCGTGCCGCGCCTCCGCGTCCCTCGCGATCTATGCGACGATCCGTCTGCTCATGGCGGCGGGAACTACGATGCGCACGAGGACAGCCACGGCGTGCAGGGACGGTTGCGCCAGCAGTACCCGGGCCACGAGGCGGTGTATCTCATGCATGGACGCGCGGCGCTGATTCCGGTGCCACGCTTCACGCTCACTGCCGTGGCCAGGGCCATCCCCGAGCGACTCCGCGGCAAGCGATACGGTCTCTACTTGGTGCAGCAGGCGCGCGCAGGATGGGACAACGAGCCAACCTACGTGCTCAATGAGTGGTCGTGCTACATCAACGGTTTGGAGTGCGACATCCTCAGGCGCGACCGGGCCAACATACGCCATGGTATCGAGGTGTGCAGGGAGTTTGAGGCTTACGCTCGCACCCTGCTGGATATCGCGCGCAGCACACCCGATTACGACGCCGAGCCGCTGGCCGCACTGATCGAATACCAGAGCGCTCGGCTGCAACGAATGATCGTAGGCGTGCCACCGGCCGCGGCGGTCAACACACCAACGGGCCAGCCCGCCGCTCCTCGCGCGTCAATGCCACGCGAGTACAGCGTGCCGGCAGCCGTACCGCGACTCGCCGCGCCCGGTGGCTGTCCTGGGGGCCAGTGTCCTACGCCTGGGGCGCAGGGCACGCAGGGCATCCAATGGCAGCCGTTGCTGAGGAGGGCGAGATGAATACCGATACTCGCTATCTACAGTCACTGTGGGACCGCCTGCCGGACAGCGGCGTGCTGGCCATTCCGCCAGGAACGTACCTCACAGACGGCACGCTGGAGTGGGCAGGCAAGGGCTCGCCGGTTGTGCTCGCACACGGGGTCACAATCAAGATTACGCTTGAACCTCGCCCGGCAATCCGCCTGTCCAAGTGTAGCTTCGCGCGAATCACCGGCTTGCGGTTGGAAGCACCCTACAACTCGGACAAGCCGCGACCTCAAGGCTTGACTGGCCTGGAACTCGTCAACGTCAATTACGCGAAGCTGGATATCGACTTCATCCATTACTTCCATACCGGCATCAAGCTGGTTGGCGACAGCAAAAGCTGCTCGTACAACGAAATCAGTTTCGGGCAAATCTACGCTGAACGCGGCTTAGTCATGGAAGCAAAGGCTGGCGGCTGGGCGAACGACATTGTGTTGCGGCGGGGGAAGATGACCGGCCCATACCCCGGCACGACCTTCATTGAATCGCTGAACGGCCTGCCGAATCCACTGCGAGGCTTGTACTCGTTTGGCGTGACCTTCGAGTCGCGCGAGGCGTGCTTGTATCGCGGCAGCGTTGCCACTGAGGTTGAGTTCCACGGCTGTTATTACGAGCATCCTGGCGCTGGCAAGATGACCGTGGAGCACGCGAAGAAGTTTCGGCCGGTGTTCTTTGGTGGCGATCCAAGCACGTTGACATTCATCGAGAAGTAAAGGATCATCATGCCCGACGCAACCGAGATTATCCGTAAGGCCGGCGACAGCGGCGGCTGGGAGCCAATGATGGTGGCGTTCGTTTTGATCGCTTGCATCGCCGCTATTTCCTGGCTCGTTAAGGTGTATATGGCGCAGGCCAACAAGCGCGAGGACTCCATGGCTGCACGGATCAACACGCTGGAGGATTACCAGCGTGCCACACTGGCGACCATGATCGAGAAGACGCAAACCGCGCTTGTGGACAACTCAACGGCAATCCGTGACTTGCGCGACACTCTTGAAGGCAAGCCATGCTTGCTCACAGACGAGCGAAGCGACCGGCTTGTGGATCGCATAGCGACTCGAATCAAAGACAAAGCACAGGCATAGGAGCAATCATGCCAATCAACCCCGTCATCAATCCTCTTGGCGAAGTCACGGTACCCGAGCGGCCGGCCGTCCCGCATCCCCACGTCGCCACGACGTTTCTCAGGATGCGACGGGAGCCAAAGCCGGCCAACGAGCGGGGCAACCCCGCCGACGAACACGAGTGGTTTCGCGAGTTGACTTTGACGGTTCGCGGCGGCTACAACTCGGCAGCCCAGACCTTCATCTCGCCCGAGGATCTTGCCCTCCTGAACGATGCAGACCGCGCGAAGTGCCGGCCACTCAACCACGCCTACCCCGACGTGGATGCACTCGGCGAGCAGTGGCCCGTGGTCGGGCTGGTGATGCTTCTCGTCAACAATGCGGCCCCACGGCTCCTGTTGCTGGATGAGGTTCTCATGCCGCAACTGGCAGCCCTTGACGCGCAGATAGTGGCGACTGCTGGGGCGAAGGTCGATGCTGAGCAAGCCCTCGCGACGGCTCAAGCGGCCGTTGCGGCCTTGCCCGGCCAGATCGCGGCGGCAGAGGCAGCGGTTGCGGCCCTGCCGGAGGACGCCACGCAAGATCAGCGGGACGTGGCGGCCGGCGAAGTGCTGGTACTCACTGCCCAGCTTGCGGAGGCGACTTCGCAGGCGGCTTCCCTGCCAGCAACCATCGCCGAACTCGACGGCACGCTGACCACACTCGGCGTGCAACGGGACGCGCTGACGGCCACAATTGCCCCGGTGCAGGCGGCCTTGACCGACGTGCCGGCGGCATTGGCGGAAGCAATGGGAGGGTAGGCGATGGCGTACCAAGAATTCTTCTGCAATTCCGCCGGCTCAAACATGAATGGGGGCAGCGAAGGCACTTCCACGACCGCTATTGGTGCGGCCGTACTGACCAGCACGAACGGAGCCTGGGACGCCATTGCGACGGATACCACCGTCAGCACGTTTACTTGTTCCGACTCGCCTACGCTTACCGCTGGCATGGTCGGCATGTACGCCAGCGTTTTTCAGGACGGAGACACAACCCCTACTGCGAATCGTTACGTCAACGCTCTGATTACTGCCATCGACAACACAGCAAAGACGATCACGCTGAGCATCGCCAAGCGAAACACACTCGGAACGCCAATAGCAGACCAAGCTAACGGCTACACGATCAAGGTAGGCGGGGCTTGGGCTGGACCGGCAGCAACCGTGCAGTTTCCGTTTGCGTTCATCACCGGTGCTGCTGTAGATACCACCGGAAATTGCAGTCCAAGAGTGAACTTCAACGGCACGTTCAATATCACAGCAGGCATTGACCACAACCTCGCAGGTCCGGTGGTTTTCGAGGGCTATACGACTGCCGCTGGTGATGGCGGCTATGCGATCCTTGACGGCGGCAGCCCGGCCACGTCGCTGAATATGTTCCAGCTTCGCGGAACGGCAAACGGACTGCGATACTTCAAAGCACAAAACAACGGGGCCGGAAATTTGTATCCGCAGGGATACGGACTGAATATAGCCGGGAACGGTAACTGGATAATGCGATGTGTCGCCACGGCGATTCGAGGGAACGGGATCATTGTCGCCAGTGCTTCGGCTGAGGCTTTCGAGTGCGAGGTGTATGGTTGTGGAATGGGGAATACCGCTGCTTTCTTCGTCCAGCAGGGCGTTGCTCGTAGGTGCATTTCCCACGATAACTCTGGAGGGACACTGACAGCCGGTTTCACGATTGGCAACTACGGCAGCGCGGCATGGCTGATCGACTGCGTTTCGGAGTCAAACTCAGGTAATGGTGTACATGTCGCCATCGGTGCCACTGGAGGAGGTGCCCAGATTGTCGGCTGCGACATCTACAATAACGCGGTGGATGGAGTGAGGATCGTAACTGCCGCCGGTGTGCATGCTCGTGTCATTATCGAAAACTGCAACCTCGTCAAAAACACAGGGTACGGGATAAACAACTCCAGTACCGGCCAGTGTACCGGCATGATTCGCAATTGCGGTTTCGGGGCTGGCACACAGGTCAATGGCAGTGGTGCTACGAACAACCTCAAGTCAACTGAGGTGCTTGATTCCGTGACATACTCGGACGACGTTACGCCGTGGACAGACCCAGCGAACGGTGATTTTCGTATTTCCCTGGCTGCTGCAAAAGGCACTGGGCGAGGTGCGTTCTTGCAGACGGCACCCTCATACGCCGGGACCGTTAGATACCCGGATATTGGCGCAGGGCAGCATCAGGACAGCGGCGGCGGCGGCCTTCCCCGCAATCGCGGAATCCTTTCTGGAGGATCACTCTAATGGGCGCAACCGGCGTAAAAGGCATCGACGTGCGGCAGACCGCCAACGGCCTGATCTTCCGCGCGAGCCTCAAGAACTCCTCTGGTGCGATCCTCGCGACGGGCACAACGGAGCTTCGCCTGTTCGAGGTGCAGGACGACGGCAGCTTGCATGTATTTGACTTCTACGCATCGACGCTTGACTTCACGTCCGGCACGCCAAGCGACGACGAAGCGGAGATGACCAAGCGGACGCATCTTGACGACGGCGGTAACCCACGCGAGACGGGGATTTGGACGTACAAGCTGGCAGACGTGAGCAAGTTCGTTAAGGGCGCGATCTACATTGCCCAGGTGACGAACAGCGGGGCCAGCCCGGTTGACCAAGAGCGGGAGTTTCAGTTTGGCGACGTGGAGGGAGATCTCGCGGTTACAGATACTGACCTGCTTAAAGCGGACGCGGAAGAGTGGGCGGGTGCGCAGGTATTACTCTCGTCCGGCATGGCGGGGTCGAACGTCCCGCTGGTCGCGCACACGAATGACGGGGCGGCGAAAGTCACGCTGGCAAGCTCCACAGATAAACAGCCCGCGAGTCTCGCCACTGCCGACGTGACCGGCAACCTGCCTGCCAACGTAGTTGACTGGAAAGGCGCGACCGCCCCCGCCATGACCGGCGATGCCTTCGCGCGGCTGGGTGCGCCTGCTGGGGATAGTGTGTCGGCTGATATTGCGGGCATTCACGCGAAAACGACGAACCTCCCGGCCAGCCCGGCAGCCGTGGGAAGCGCGATGACGCTGGCCACGGGCGCGATTACCTACAGCACGTTTGGGAGTTCGGCGATCACTTCCGGTGCCTTCGCAACCGATGCCATCTCCGCCGCCGCGCTGAGTTCGGCAGCCGTGGCAAAGATCGTTGCCGGGCAGGCGGATGTGTACACCGCGAAGGTGACACGCGGACGCAACGGCAACACGGAAATTTACCTCGTCAACTGGTTTAAGAACGGTGCCGCAATCCTCGCCAGCATCACGGACGCAACTATCACCGTCATGCCGGTGACGACGCCAGCCTCTCCGCTGATTAGCGCTGCAACACTCAACGCGGACGGGCTGGCTTACGGGTACTTGTACTATTCTGCCGACCCATCGACCGAGAAGAGCGCGGCGGGCGTGATGTACGGGGCTACGCTGTCGGCGGTAATCGACGGCGACACGCGAACGTTCCCGTGGGGAGTTGTAAAGGACGCATAATGAGTTTCACTACCTTAGTACAGCGCCGTTACGACAACGACAAGACGGCTATTCAAGCCGCCATCACTGCCGCCGACATTGCGGCTGGTACAAAGACTACGCTTGGAAACGCGCTCACTTCCGCACATGGGGCAACTAGCGCAGCCGGTGTCTCCTCGACGGGCTTTACGACCACGTTGCCATACGAAACGGCTCACGGGGATATGTTCGGCGTACAAGCCGCTCTGTGGCGCGAGCTTGGGCACACGGTCATGCGAGCATGGGCCGCAAACCCTTGGAGTTATCCAAACGCCTACGCGACTCCTACGGCAATACCCGGAACCAGCACGGTCTATGCATTGCGCCGGGACGTACAGCCGACATTGATCCGCGTGGCGAATCCAACGGCCGCTACAATCACCGTAACACTTTCTGTTGCTGGAATGACCGGCAGCCCGACTCCCTTGTGGGCGACCGTTTACAAGGTGCTGTGGACGGACACCCCGGAAATGCAGGAAGCGTGGAGCCGTAGCGAGCCCGTGCAAACTCGCATGGAGGAAATCACGGCCAGCGAGTACGGCTGGTCGATGGACGTTGCGCCCGGCTTCATTGGAGAGTTTTGGATTGACTGGGATGCCACGACGGAGTACCACGCCACCAAGCAGGCTTCCGTCACGGACGGCACAACGACCGTGCAGATTCCCATATCGTTTCACGTTTACAATGTGGAGATGCCGACCGCCAAGCAGTTTTCATTCGGGACGTGGGATCGGCTCGACACTCAGACGCGCACCACCGCAGATGTGGAGGCGTTGTGCGAGGGCTTCGGCTACAACAGCCCGGAAACGGGAGGCTGGGGCATTGTAATCGGCACTGGCGTCAGCTCACAAGGGGGTACGCCGTGGACGCTGACAATGGACTGGACGAATTTGCGAGCGTGGGTTGCCGCGAATCCAAACGCCAGTCGATATTTAATTTGGCAGCATTGTGTCGGTGAGTACAACTTGTCTGGACGGCTTGGGATTTCCTACACGGAACCTGACCTGTATGGGTTGGCCGACGAGAACATGCCGCCGCGTGTTGGCGAGTGGGCGAGGCAGTTGCACGAAGAGTTGGACTCCCTGGGAATTGCTGATAAGACATACCTGCACATCTATGATGAGCCTGGCACCGAGACAGCGTACACGGTTGCCGTAGCCTACATGCAAGCGATCAAGGCAGGGGCACCAAACTTGAAGCTGATGGGGAACCCATCACCTCCGCTTGCCGGACTCGAAACGCTAGATGCTGATTATCTCGCCGCCGTGGACCTGTTCATGCTGGTCTACAACGACTTCATCTACAAGGCGGGCCAGTACAGCATGACTCCGCTCGCGCTCGCGCAATGGTTCCAGCAGTACGGCGAAGTTGGCTTCTATGATGCAGTTGGGCCACGGCACGGAATCGACCCCTATTATGTCGAGCGCATGATGGGAATCCGCAATTACACCCTTGGGGCTGTTGGCGGAATGAACTTCTGGCTCATGAAGGCCGGTGACTTCAGCGGACAGACTTGGGTGGGCAGCAACGAGTACACGGTACAGACACCGAACTATTTGAACACCCCACTATTCATGGAAGCGACCACTGCATTTCCCAGCAAGCAGTTGGCGGGGATTCGTGCGGCGCAGCAAGACTACGAGCTATGCAAGCAGTTGGAGACATTGATTGCCGCGAAGCCAGCAGTTACGGGATTGGCCACCGCGCAGACCGTTCTGGATGCCTTTGCTGGTGTCGATGATTACAGCGATGCCTATGCCTCCTACATGGCGTGGCAGGACAGCACGGCAGTCAAGGGCGAGCGGACGGAACTGGATGCGGCCCGCGCGGCGGTTGTCGAACAGATTGCTGTAATGACTAACGCCAACCCGCCGCAAAGCAAGCGGCGCGCGGTTGTGTTCTTTGCGTCAATGGAGTTTTGATTATGAGGTATGAACCCGGCGCTGCACACATCCTGTCATGCCAGCTAAAGAACCGCTCTGGCGAGCCAATCATCGACGGCACGGTGAGCCTGTACTTGCTGATTACAAAGGCATCGACGCCAGTATTCGAGAACGTCTGGTACAAGTCTGACGACTCGTACAACTCGCCTGAAGAAGCCTACGCCACGGCTACGCTGGCCACGGGCAGCACGCAAGGCGTTTGGGCAGTCGAGGTGCGTGCAGAGGCTTTCGTGGCTGGGCGGAAATACAGAGCGTACTGGGTTGACTCTGCCGGGCGCGGCGAGCCGTACACCGAGGAAATCGAGGTTGAGACGGGCGGGACTGCGATCAAGACGGAGACGGCTACCCTAGCAGCAGTGAAGCCCGACTACAAGCCGACCGTTGATAGCAGCGGCTATACCGCTGTGCAAGCCGACGTCGATGTTGACGAGGCGGCGATTGCGGCGGAAGTGCTTAATCTCATCGGTGCAAGCGGAGTTCCGGTTGACGCGGCTGCAACTGTTGGGGCGTTTCCAGCGGCGGCATTGGCGAATTCTCCTGCCACGTCACCATCCGTGACAATTACCCCAGCTCAAATCTCAGTATCTCCTGGCGAGGCGAAGTCCCATGCCACGCTGTACGCCTATCAATATGCCAAACTCTCGTATACACTTACAATAACGGACGCCGCAGGAACAGCCATTACCCTAACAAGCAAAACCCTCTCGATGGTATTCTTCGACGCGGCCGTGCCGGGCGTGGCGGTATTCACCCTGGCCACCACAGGCGAGTCCGGCGACAACCTGGTTGTCAGTGGAGACGACAGCAACATCGTAACTGTGGCCGGCGCGGACACTCATACCCAGACAGCCCGGCGCCTAAGCTGGGTTCTGCGAAACCTAACGGACGATTCTGTAATTGGCAGTGGCAAGCTGGAAATTATCGCTTGCCCGGCGTAACGACACCCAAAGAGAAAGGGCGGACCTGAATGGACGACGAACGGAAAACCCACCTCCTGCTGGTTGTGGACCGCGTGCTCCGCGTGCGCGACGAATGGGCGGCCAGCGATGTTCCCTACATCACCGAGGCGTGGGAAGAGGCGATGGACGACATGGCCGCCGTGTTCAGCGACGGCGATCTTCCCGGCGAGTGCCGGCAGATGGCGACTCACGTCAACCTGCTTCTTGGCTGCTGGCGGGAGTGGTGGGAACGCAATCAGCGCGCGGATCTCCCCCGCGACAAAACCCCAGCCCCTGGCCCAAAGTTCTGGGGCGCCCTCTCGTCGGTTGAGGACGCCCGCGACCGGACTCGTCCGCAACCCGTCAAGCGGCTGGAAAGCGTGGCCAGTTTGAAGGCCCTTCAGCCCCCGGTCGGAGACCAGCAGATCTGCCGCATCTACGGCTGGCGGGACGAATTCGGGCACTGGGAGACGTGGAAGATCGAGGAAGAGCTCGCCCAGCCCGGCAAGCACTCCACCAAAGACCCCAACTGGTGCCCACCCCACGAGAAACGCCGGCAGGAGGCGGAGACCGCCCAGCGCGCCGCCGTGGCCCGAGCCAAGCGGAGCCTGACGCAGAAGCTCGAGCGCATGACCACCCCGGCGCCCGAGAGTATCGCCATGCTGGTACGCCAGGGGGTCTCGGCAAAGCAAATCGCCCGCATGCACAAGATCAGCGTGGACGAGGTGCTGGCCCATTGCGACGAGCAGGGTATCGCTCGCCCCGTGGAGGATTACGCGGATCCCAATCACACCAGCGGGCAGTACGACCGAGTGCAGCCCGAGGACAAGGCGGAGATCGAGGCGATCATTGCCGAAGCCGACGAGCAGCCGGCTCCAATGACCCTGGAGCAGGAAATCGTCCATTATCACAAGCAGGCCATGGATCCCAAGGCCATCGCCGAGGCCGTGGGCAGTACGCCGGCCAAGGTCAAGGCGATCTTGAAGCGATGGGAAGAGGATCCGGCGGCATTCGGGGAGGTGTGATGTGGGGCGAAAACCCAAGAGCGGAAAAAACGTCTATATGCCGATGCGCGAGAAAATAACTCGCATTATCGCGCTTCGCCTGGACGGCTGGACCCTGGACGCCATCGCCAAAGAAATGGGATACGCCGGCCCTTGCGGTGTGCGATCGGTATTGATGCGAGCCATGGCCAAGGTTCCACCCCCACCCAATGCCGAGGAATTGCGGCAACGTGAGCTTGCGGTTTGCGATGAGGTTGAACGCGAGGCATGGGAGCAATGGTATCGCAGCACCAAGGATGCCAGAAGTCGCATCGAGGCGGAAACCAAAGACGGCACTTTCGTGACGAAGCGAGTTGAGGGCCAGTCCGGCAATCCAGCATTGCTCGACAAGGTGCTCAAGGCCGCCGAGCGGCGTGCCAAGCTACTTGGCTTAGACGCCCCGCAGCGAATCGACCTCAAAAAGGACGATGATGCATGGGATAGCTTGCAGGGCAAAACTCCAGAGGAGTGGACAGCGGAGATCAGGGAGCGATTGAATGCAGGTGTTGACGCCGCAAGAAATCGAGGTCGCCCAAAGTGCGTGGACGACGTGGACGCCGAGACCTGACCGCCCCGAGGAGTTCGACCAGCAGGCAGGGTTTGTCGAGGCGACGGATAAGGTGTCCTTCGCCCTGGGCGGCAATGGGTCCGGCAAGACGGCCGCCGCCGCGAAAAAATGCGCACGGTTCCTGCTTTCGACGCCACCACCGCGAAAGGATACGCCGTTTTGGATCATCGCCAAGACCTACTATCAGGTGTGTGCGGTGTGCTGGGGGGAGAAGCTGGGCGGCCAGCAGTTCTTGCCCAAGGCCGCCGTGGATTGGCCGAACGTAACCTACTACGACGTCAAGCGACGCTGGCCTTTGTATGTTCCCTTGAAGCCGCACAAGAACGGGAATAACTGGGTGATCGAGTTCAAGAGCTACGAGCAGGGGCGAGAAAACATGCAGGCCCGCAGCATCGGCGGCTTCTGGTTTTCTGAGCAGTTCCCTGGAGACTTGTTTCTTGAAGTACTCCGCGGCTGTCGCGACTACATGTTTCCCGGCGGTCAGTTCTGTGAGTTCACTCCCATTGACCCAGAGTTGTGTATCTTTATGGAAAACATCCAGGAGAATATGCCCGACGGGTTCAATGTCTACCGCCTCAACACGGAATTGAACCGCGAGAACTTGGCCGACGACTGGTATGACGCCTTCTTCGGATCGGTGCCCGACGAGATGCTGGCTACGCGCAAGACCGGGGCCCTGGCCACCTTCGAAGGCGTAATTTACCAGAGCTTCAATCCGGCCATCCACGTCATCGAGAACGACGAGCGGGCCTGGCGCCTTGGCACTTACCACCACCGCGGCATCGACTGGGGGGCGAGCGTCGAGCATCCATTCACCTGCGTCTGGGGCTGCTATGATGCCGTGGGCGACTGGTTTATTTACGATGAATACTGGAACACGAGCCAGGACCGCATCACCCAGGACCACGCGGCGGAAATCGTGGCCCGCAGCATCGCCTGGGGGTGGGATCTGCCGGAGTGGTGGAAGAAGCCGGGATCCCGCGAATTCCTCAAGACGATGATTGAAAAGCGGGTTGCCCAACTCGCCGGGACATGGCCCGAGGTGATCCACGGGCGGACCTACGGGGAGAGCTTTGCCGACCCCAGCCGGCCTGGCGAGATCAACGCCTTCAATCACTACGGCGTGCCCACCGGCAGTGCCATGAACGACGTTTACAAAGGCATCGACGTGGTGCGGACGAAGATGAAGGTCAGTCCCATCAGCGGCAAGCCGAAGCTCTATGTCCACAAGCGGTGCAAGCACCTGATCGAGGAGCTGAGGAAGTATCGCTGGGTGAAGAAGCGGCCGGGCAGCCTATGGGTCACGGCGGCCCCTCGTCCCGTGCCACTGAAGAAGGACGACGACACGGCGGACGCGGCCCGCTACATGGTCGCCACCGTGGAATCACGGCGCGGGGCGGCCCCCACGTCAGGCAGCCAGAAGCCGGTTGACGAGCATCGCCGCGAGGTGCCCCTAGACCGGCCGGGCAACGGGCGGCAGCGATTTTCTCCCCAGGTTGCCGGGGAAGCCGGATGGTTCAAGAGATAGAAAGGGCGGAAAGATGGAAGGTGAACGGCGAGAGCGGATTTTGTATGTCGATGAGCGAGACGTGCTGCCTGCCCTTCAGGCCCGCCTTCCGTTGACGACGATTCAGTTTGGTGACGTTCCTTTGGATTGCAAGGTAAAGAGCGTTCATTATGACTGGGCGCGGCGTTCGTTCGCGTTTGCGCTGAGTCATCCGACGTTCGAACCGGTCCCGTGCGGGGAGGCTGCGCCCGAATTGATTTCGAGGATTATCGTGAACAAGGCAGCACGTGATGATCTCGGTGGTCTTGTGTCCGAACAGGCTGAACGAATCGCCCAACTGGAAACAGAGAGCGTCAAGCTGGCAGACATGCTGCGTAAAGCCAGCGACTACATCCAGCGTGCCAAGATCGCCGCGCGATGTCACGCCGGCCAAGACCTCGCGGACGCCATCCGCAACAACCCCGACCCCAAGTTCGAATAATGCCCTCACCCCTCTTCAATCAAGCGTCGAAGAAGCTCCGCACGCTGGCCCGGCAGCAGTTCAGCCGGACCACCTTCGGCCGCCTGCTTCAGGATGTGGAGTGGGCAGCCGCCGCGCCCGGCCGCGCCCCCGAGCGGATTCGTGGCATCGTGCAGCGCTACGGCAACCCTAGCCCGCAACGGATGATGCGCGAGTTGATGGGGACGGATTTCGGCAGTCTTGTGGGTGAGTTGCACCGTTACGCCAAGGGCGATCCCCTGTCCGGCGTGATTCACGAATTCTTATCCTCCCTGGGCCCCTCCGGAAAACTCATCAAGGCCCTGATTTCGGGAGGCAGCGCCAAGGCGGGCATCGAGCGGGAGCTCCAGTCCGCCATGGCGCTCATTCGTTCCTTCGGCGGCGAGGTCATTCCGCCCAAGGCCGGCGAGTGGGGCACCACAGAAGACGCGATGCGCGGCATCGAGGCGGCTCGCCAGCGGCTCGAAGGACTGGGCTACACGGTCATCGGGCCAGGCGAAAAGCGGCCTGTCCGCATGCCCGAGACGCAACGGCGGGGCAAGCAATACGAAGTGCCGATGAGCGAGGGCCGCGGCCGGCGATTCCCCGCCGATCATCCCATCGTGACCGGCGAGATGGTCGAGGCGCAATCCTCCAACGTGCATAGCTTTGGATACGACCAGCGGGACGCCTCGCTCTTTGTGCGGTTTCTGGGCGGGACGCGCATGGAGCGGGGCGGGCCCGGGTCGCTGTACCGCTATGCCAACGTCACCCCCGAGGAATTCCTCTCCCTCTACGCCACGCGCGGCGGAGGGGCCGGGGATTGGGTGTGGGACCATCTTCGCGTCCGGGGCACAGTGAGCGGGCACCGCAAGGACTACGAACTCGTCGGCATCACGGGCAATTACGTGCCGCGCAAGGCCACGGTCATGCCCGTGCCGGGCGGTGGCGTCGAGGAGTGGTTTATCCGCCGGCAGGTGAAGACGCATACAGGGAAGTGGCGGAAGTCGGCATTACCGGATGAAGTGGCGGTGCCGTTCGGCACGCTGGGGCCACCCCAGTTGACGGGCACCCGAGGCGCGCGTGGACCACAGGGACCACGGGGACCAGGGCGAGGGTAACGTTACTAACCAACACGGGCGGACCAATGAAACGATTTCGGCAATGGTGGCGAGGGTGCTACAAACGCTTGCGGGTTTGGAAAAACCTCCGGCGCTACGGGACGCGATCAAAATTCATTCACAACGAACACCTGACGGCATTTGCCAACGATCTCGGCTACGAGCGTCGAGCTGGCACTACCGTCGAACAGGGACCGCTTGCGCTCAAACGGAGGGCGTATCCCGTTGGCGTGAAAGACTCCTGGCATCACCGAAGCATCAAACACAACATCAGGGCCACGATGCGCGGCCTCGACGAGCGGTATGCCGCCCACGCATGGAAACAACCGCTGTTTCGCCGCCTGGAGGTGATGGAGGACGAAACGACGGGAGAAGTGCTGTTGGTCGAGTATACGAATTACTGAAAACAATGCCCCGCGCGTCCACGGCGGGGTGGGCTGATTCCGCCGTGCAAAGGTCGGGTGTGCCCGACGACGCGCGGGGCACTAAAGACCTCCATTTCGGGCGGTAGAAGCGAACACGGCTATGAGCATTTCCACGGCCACGGGCTACAACTCCGGCAGCAACCCCACGCAGCGTCCCGCCTCGATCCTGGCGGACCTGAAGCCGGGCGGGAGCGACAAGGATCCCGCTTCCACGATCCCCGGCATGCCGCCCAATTTTGGCGACTTCACGATTCCGCACGTCGTCAGCTTCCAGGGCATCATTTCGTCGGTTTCGCGTGTGTACCGCCCCAGCGACGAGGCCGTGAAGCACTCTTATGACAATGCCCGCTTCATGCTCAACGACGCCTCGATTTGCGAGTGCCTGGAGCAGCGGCAGCGCTCCGCCGCGCTGTTGAACTGGCACTTGGAGCCAGAGGATCCCCGCAATCCCGAGCAGAAACAGCTTGCCGAGGACATGACCGCGATCCTCAAAGGCATCCCGAATTTCATGCAGTACCGGGAGGTCTTGCAGTACGCAATCTGGTACGGCAAGTACGGCGTTCAGCACCGCTACCGCTGGCAGAAGGTTCGCGGGCAGATGCGAATCGTGCCGGCCGAGTGGAAGCCGATCAACGGCGACAAGATCGTGTACCGTTACGACGATGGCACGCGGCAGTACGACCCCAACCAGGTCGGCATCCGCGTGGGCGCGGGCTACGCCACCGGGAGCACGATTACGGGCCGCTGGGAAGGCCAGAGCAAGCGGAAGATCGAGCCCACCGACTACGGGTTGGCCTACTTCCTGGAGCCCTGGGAACGCCGCATGCTCTGCATCCACAAGCACCGCATCGAAGACGGCGAGTATGAGGATCCGCAGTCTGCCGGTCGCGTCCACGGCGTGGGCATCCGCTCGAAGATTTACTGGACCTGGTACCAGAAGCAGGAGACCCTCGCGTGGTTGATGGAGTTCCTGGAGCGATCCGCCTTCGGCCTGGAAATCTGGTATTACCCTTACGGAAACCCTGAGGCCGAGGCCAAGACTCGCACGGCGGCCCAGGAGCGTATCGGCAATGGGCGAAACATCATTCTCATGCCAAGGCCCGTGGAGGACATGGGCCAGCAGTACGGCGTGGAAAAGCTCGAAACCGGCATGGGCGGCGCCGAGGCCGTGAAGAGCATCGTCCAGGAATACTTCGGGGCGCAGCTCAAGCGCTACATCCTAGGGCAGACCCTGACGACGGAGGCCGGCAGCACGGGCCTGGGGAGCAACCTGGCGACCATCCACCTCGACACCTACCTCCAAATCGTCAAGTACGACGCCACGAACCAGGAGGAGACGGTCACCCGCGAGCTGGTCGAGCCACTGAAGCGGTGGAACTTCCCCAGGCATGCCGACGTGCCGCTATATTTCCGCATCGACACCGAGGCGGCCGACGTGGAGGGCAAGCTCTCGGGATGGGACCGCGCCTTTCATTGGGGGCTGAAGCTCAAGGCCGAGGACGTGTACGCGATGATCGGGGCCAGCAAGCCCGAGGCCCAGGACGAGACCCTTCAGGACCCGACCATCCAGCAGCAGCAACGACTGTGGGCCCAACACATGGCTGGTGGGCAGATGCCGGGGATGCCGGGAGCGGAGGGCATGGGTGGTGCTGGTGGCGCCGATGGTGCTGGTGGTGCCGGTGCTGGCGGTTCGCCTGTGGATCCCGCCCAGCAGGAAGCCGACCGGCAGGGAACGGCGGATGAGATGTGGAAGACCGTACAGGCGGGGCAGTTGACCGACGAGCTGGGGCTCGGCGGGATCAGCCCGGGCGACAAGCCGGTGCCGAGCGAGAACAGCGAGCGGCAGAAGATGGCCAACTACAGCATGGCGGACGCGATCGCCGAAGCTGCCGCCGCAACCGATCAATCACCGTCCGACGAGGCTAAGAAGGCTGGCAACTATCGCAAGGGCAAGGTCCGTTTGCACGGCTTGGAAATCGCCATCGAGAACCCGAAAGGCAGCATCCGCAGCGGCAAAGCGGCCGATGGGACGGAATGGCAGACGGTCATGCCGTGGCACTACGGCTACATCAAGCGAACGGAGAGCGAGGCGGATGGCGATCATATCGACGTGTTCATCGGCCCGCACCCGGACAGTGAAGTGGTGTTCGTGGTGGACCAGACCAAGCGCCCGGGCTGGCGGAACTTCGACGAGCACAAGGTCATGCTGGGCTGGAAGTCGGCCGACAAGGCGAAACAAGCCTATCTGGACGCCTACGATAAGGGCTGGCAGGGGTTCGAGGCGATTACTGCCTTGACGCTCGACCAATTCAAGGCGTGGCTGGAAAAGGGAGACAGTGGCAAGCGGATGGCCGAGCAGGTCACAGAGAAGTACGCTAAGAAGCCCGCCCCCGGCCAGAAAAACCTATTCCGCGAAGAGGACCATCCCCGCGACGACGAGGGGAAGTTCGCCGAGAAGGAAGAAGGCAAGACCACTGAGGCGTCGAAGCCGGCGGGATCCGGCAAGGACTGGCAAGCCAAGCTCGCCG
>JBDKTA010000072.1 GCA_039680605.1 Planctomycetaceae bacterium
ACCGCCGCCGGGCGGCCTGCCGCAGGACTGGCTCGACTGGGTCAACCGCCCGCACAGCGACAAGGAACTGGCGGCCCTGCAGCGGTGCATCGAGCGCGGCGTCCCGTTCGGCCGCGAGCCATAGGTCAAGCGAATGGCCGCCGAACTGGGCCTGCAAAGCACCCTCCGCCCCCGCGGCCGACCGAAGATAGCAGACAAAGGTTCCTGACCCCTTTTACCCCTCATAATTGTTATGTGCTTCCTCGAACAGCTTTTCGCTGTAGTAAGTGAGAATGTTCCACGCGAGCGGTTGCCTTGGGACGTCTTAGACGAGTTTCTGAGGGATCCTACAAATGTGGGTGTCGTTATCTTTGATCCCTTCTCTGGTATCATTATTCAATGCCGCAAGAAGCGGACAATCGAGATCAACGGCAAGCAAGTGACTCCAGCGCTGGTATTGAAGAAGCATCCCCGGAGCGGCACACGATCTTTTCTGACAAGACTTCCGACTCGGTCAGTGCTTGTCAAGGGCGTGCTGAAAGTAAAGATTATGCCTCGTTGGATGCTACCGGCTTGGGATGGAGGTGAGATACTGGAGCAAGTTGAATGCGGCCCTTCAATATTTGAGGTACAAGATGCAGTTAGAGCAATGATTACTGATGATCCCGCCCTTCGGGACCAGAAGTCGTTCCATGTTTGGGCTCATTTTGCGGGATTTTCTGGGATGCCCTTTTTTCAAGACGAGTACAAGGCGACAGACGACAAGCAGGGAAGTGCCCGAAGTACAAGAAGAAGAAATCCGGACGAGGATGATGCGGGGTCCGTATAGTGGCCCAGAGGATCGTGAGTACCGGACCTGAGTGCCCATACCCCCGAATACGACGTTGCCACCTTCGCCCGCCGGTGCATAATCTCGGTCAACCTATCCCCTCCCCGCCCCAGACCGTGAGGGTGAGGGCTGGAGACTCGCGGCGGCCCCGTTGCGGGGCCCATGGCTGGGACTAAAGGGACTAAAGAGGGACTAAAGGGGGGACTAAAGGGGTCAGGAACCTTTTCGTGTTGCATTGCTTGGCAGGAGGCGGTATGCTGTTGCCATGCCGCGAAGTCTTCGGGTCAATCTGGGCGGGTTTGTCTATCACGTGCTCAACCGCTCCAACGGGCGGCAGAGGCTGTTCCGCTGCGACGAGGACTACCCGTTGTTCCTCGACGTGCTGGCGGCCGCGCATGAGCGCGTGGCGATGCGCACGATCGGCTATTGCGTCATGCCCAATCACTGGCACCTGCTCCTCTGGCCGCGCGACGACGGCGACCTGTCGGCGTTCGTGCGGTGGCTGACGCTGACGCACACGCAGCGTGTCCACGCCCGGCGCGGCACGGCCGGGGCCGGGCACATCTACCCGGGGCGGTTCAAGAGTTTCCTGATCGAGCAGACGCGCCCTCCCGCGGCGCTGCGGGCGATGGGCGTGCTGGAGGGCGGCGACGCGGTGCTGTCGGTGCTGCGGTACGTCGAGCGTAACGCCGTCAAGGTCGGCCTGGCGTCGCGGGCCGAGGCCTGGCCCTGGTGCAGCGCTCATGCGCGGCTGGTCGGCGGCCAGACGCCGGTGCCGCTGACACCGCCGCCGGGCGGCCTGCCGCAGGACTGGCTCGACTGGGTCAACCGCCCGCACAGCGACAAGGAACTGGCGGCCCTGCAGCGGTGCATCGAGCGCGGCGTCCCGTTCGGCCGCGAGCCATAGGTC